>JBDHHV010000103.1:0-21539 GCA_039589195.1 Gemmatimonadota bacterium
CCTCTGAGCGTCGTGTGAAGCGCGGCCCGTACGCGGTCGGCGATTCTCGCCTCGCCCAGGTGGTCCAGCAAGAGGCACCCCGCCAATAGAATCGAACACGGGTTCGCGATCCCCTTGCCCGCGATGTCTGGAGCGGATCCGTGAACCGCCTCGAAGATCGCCGCTCGCTCGCCCAGATTGGCGCCCGGCGCGAACCCGAGTCCGCCCACCAACCCCGCCGCCTCATCCGAGAGGATGTCACCGAACATGTTCTCGGTGACGATCACGTCGAACTGGTACGGGTCCAGCACCAACTGCAACGCGGTATTGTCTACGATCTTCTCGTCGAACTCGACGCGGCTTTCGTACTCACGGGCCACATCGCGCCCGACTTCGAGGAAGAGTCCCTGTGTGTATTTGAGGATGTTCGCCTTGTGGACCAGGGTCACCTTTTTTCGCCGGTGCGACAACGCGTACTCGAACGCGAACCGTACGATGCGCTCCGATCCATAACGCGTGATCAGCATCACGGACTCTGCCACGGCGCGGGGGTCGTTCTCCATCCCGATGAAATGCTCGATGCCCGCGTACAACCCTTCGGTGTTCTCTCGCACGATGACGAGATCGATGTCGGGGTACCTCGGCTCCGGTAGCCAGCTGACTGCCGGGCGCACGTTGGCGAACAGATCGAAGTGCTTGCGCAGAGCGACATTTACAGATCGGAAGCCGGATCCGATCGGAGTCGTGAGCGGTCCCTTGAGGGCGACTCTCGTGCGCTCGATCGACTTCAGCGTCGGCTCGGGTAGTGGGTCGGCCTGGCTCTCCATGGCCGCCATCCCGGCCTCGCGCTCATCCCATTCGATTCGTGCCCCGGCCGCTTCCAACACGTAGACAGCCGTCTCGGCGATGGCCGGTCCGATTCCGTCACCCGGGATCAGCGTGACTTGGTGCGTCGGTGGCATCGCCCTGTCCGGTCGAGGGTTCAGGAGGGAGCCAGTTGACGCGCTGCCTCGAGCGCGAGCGACGTGAGGAGCATCCGGGACGTGGGCTCGCCGGGCGCCCCCTCGATGTACCCGTGCCACAGGACCGCGCTCCGCCGAATATCGATCACGGCCGTCAGCATGGCGGCGCGGCCCCACGCCTGCTCCCCTTCCTCGCCGCGAGCCGCGACGGCTTCGCGCTCTTCCGGGGACGGTGGCATGTACCACACGAGAAGCGGGAGGACCACGATGCGAGCGTCGAACAGCGCCGCGAGTTGCCGCAGCTGCGTGTGGAGCGGCTCGTAGATCTGCGCGTTTCTCTCCGGCTCGTTGAGCAACCCGTGGTACGCCAGACGCCTCGGATCGACTTTGATCATGGGGTTACGCTCCAGGCGTGCCGTGATGTCGTCCGGCATCGCCCAGCTCTCCGCGCCCTCCTCCTCACCGAACGCGAACGCCAGCTCGGCCCCGAGCAGATCGCGCACGTCCCGATCGGTGCCCATACCGCCCAGCCAGGCGCCTCCCGCCGTCGGGCGGGTGGCCTGCACCGGGAGAAACACGGCCGGCACGCCGGCCGGGATGGTGGGGACGCGCTCGTCCTGTGCGTCGGCGGGCGTCGTCTGAACCAGAGATGCCGCGGTCATGAGGATCGCGGCGATCGGAACTCGGTACGACTTCATCTTCCCATTCCTCCCCTCAGCCCGAATCTCGCATGCGGGCGATCTCGGCTTCGATCTCATCGCGCGTCAGCGTGTGGTCGCATCGCTTCGCCAGACCGAAGACCGCATCGCACAGGCGCTCATCCTGAGGATCGTACCCGTGTTCCCCCAGCCAGTGCTTGACGTTGCTCAAGCCCGAGACCGGGGAGATCTCGATCCGCTGCCGGCATCCCACCACCGAGGCGGGAACCCCGCTATAGACGCAATCCTCCAGCCACGGGTCACCTTTGCGCATCGCCTTTATGATTGCCGCGGCGTGTACGCCGGTCCCGGTCCGGAACGCGTCCGCACCCACCACCGGATAATTGTGCGGCACGTCCAGTCCACACATGTCCGCGGCGAGGTGGCAGTAGTCGGGAAGCCGCGTGAGGTCCGCGTCGTGCAGACCCAGGAGCTTCAGATTCACGAGGAGCAGATCCATCTCGGTGTTTCCGACCCGTTCCCCGATCCCCAGAGCCGTGCCGTGCACCCGGTCTACGCCCTCCTCGATGGCCGCCATCGCGTTCGCGAGCCCGAAGCCGCGGTCGCGGTGGCCGTGCCAGTCGATCTTCACCGGGGCGCCGACGTCCGCGACGACCTCCTTCGCGAAGCGCACCAGCTGCCGCACGCCGTCCGGTGTCGCATGGCCCACGGTGTCCGCGAGGCAGATCCGCGCGGCCCCGGCCTCGATCGCCGCCGTGTAGAGCGCCCGCAGGGCTTCTGGTCGGGAGCGGGTCGTGTCCTCGGTCACGTACATGACATCGAGCCCCTCACCGACGGCGAAGCCGATCGCGTCGCGAGTTGCATCGAGGATGCGCTCGACGTCCCACCCCTCCGCATACTGCCGTATCGGCGAGCTCCCGATGAACGCCCCGACCTCGAGTCTGAGCCCGGTGGCCTGCGAGACGAGCGCAATGGGCTCGATGTCCGCGCGCACGGTGCGCGCCGCACAGTTGGCGGAGATCGGGAGCCCCTCGTCGGCAATTTCACGCGCGAGCACGAGGACGGCGTCGTAGGCCCTGGGACCGGCACCCGGCAGCCCGATGTCGGCGGCGTGGATACCGAGCTCCACCATCATATGCAGGAGCTCGAGCTTCTTCTCCCCGGGAGGATCGGTCACGGATGGATTCTGCAACCCGTCTCGGAGGGTCTCGTCGTCCAACTCGACCGACACCCCCCCGAAGTCGAAGCTCCCCGGGAGCTCGTTCCAGTCGTATATCAGCTCTTCGCGGTCCACGATGCTATTCGGCCCCGTGCACCTCGGAATGGTCACCTACGTTCACGCGTCCCTGTACGCCGTGGAGGCACGCGTGGTCCCCCACGAGAGAGTCGCGCAGGTCGCAGTCCTCGATTACGGCCTCTTCACCCACAATGCAGTCGAGCAGACGGCTGCGACGAACGGTGCAACCAGCCGCGAGGCTGACGTTGGGCCCCAAACGCACATCTTCGAGCACGACATTGGCCGCCACGGCGATCGGATCTCGTACCTCGACTCCCGCGAGATCGCCCGCCGGGGACGTCCCGTGGCCACGCTCGAGCATGGCGAGGTTCGTCTCGAGGACCGTTTCAGGCTTCCCGCAGTCGAACCACCCGCCCACCTCGGCCGTGTACAGGTGAGCCCCGCGGTCGATCATGTACTGAAACGCGTCCGTGAGAAAGAACTCTCCCAACTGCGGATCCTGACCCATGACGTCGTGAATCCCCTCGAACATCAGCTCATGATCGCGCACGTAATAGACGCCGATGTTGGCCAGCCTGGAGATCGGCTCGCTCGGCTTCTCGACGATTCGAACCATGTAACCATCCTCGTCGGTTACCACGACGCCGAATCGCTGGTAGTCCTCGACCTCCTTGGCCCAGATGATTCCGGCATCGTCCGGACGCCCCTGGATCACGCTGAAGTCCGCCTCGAACAACGTGTCCACGAAAAGGATGAGGACGGGACCCGACACGAACGGCTCGGCGAGCCGAATCGCATCCGCCGTACCCAATTGCTCGACCTGCTCCACGTATCGCACGGGTATCGAGGGGCACTCTCGCGCCAGGAACTCCTCGATCTGATCGGCCAGGTGGCCGGTGATGCAGATCATCTCATCCACCCCGATCTCCTGCAGCTGCTCCACCACGTAACTGAGCACGGGTCGATTCGCGACTCGCAGGAGCGGCTTGGGGCGGGTATGGGTATGGGGCCGGACTCTTGTACCCTTCCCAGCCAGCGGTATTATGGCCTGCATGTTTGCTGGAATCCTTCGACCACCCGGGGGTGCTCGCGCATGGGTTTGGAAATCGCCGGGCGCGGGGGCCGTGGATCCTCCCCGCAACGGCCGGGCGATAGCGTCCGGCAACGTATCCTTGGGCGGTCGAGACGGTCAACCGAATTCGTTCGGAGTCCCCAACACCCTGTCAAAACGTGAGTTCTGCGCGCGACGAGAACGCCCTGAGTGAAACGCTACGCCGGTGGCTGAACGAGAACGTGGCGGACACGCGGGCGAAGAGTGGACCGGAGGGCCGCGTGTACGCCGCGCCCTTCGCCCAGGTATGGGACGCGATCCTGCAGCAGGTCGCCTCACGCCGGGGGTGGGTGCTCGCCCACAAGGACGAAGAGATGGGGATCATCACCGTCCGTTGCCGCACACCGGTCTTCCGGTTCGTCGACGATCTCACGATCTGGGTCGCGCTGGACGAGAACGGGCAGACCCTGGTAGACGCCCTGTCGCGCTCCCGGGTCGGGAAAGGCGACCTGGGAGTCAACGGACGTCGCATCCGTCGGGTCCTCTCGACGCTCGATCAGGCGCTGGGCCCGAATGCGCGGCTACGACCCTATCGGGCGCGCGCGGAGGCGAGCGCTTCGACTCGCTGACGACCCGCACGCTGCAACGGAACTTGCCGGCCCGCAGCCCCGTGTACCGTCTCGAGCGCTTCCGGACCACTTTCGCCGCGGCGGCCATCGGCCTGGCGCTCGCGAGCGGGGCCTGTGGGGAACCGCCCCCGATCGCCGAGTCTGCCGACGCACCCGAGCTGACCGCGGCACGCGCGGGCACCCCGGCCGACGCGCGCTACCTGACGACGTACGCGTTCGCATCCGCCACGGGTGATGCGGCGCTCTACGCGACATTCACCAACGAGACGGGTGGGTCCCGGCTCCACCGGGACTACGCCGCGTGGCTGTCCGAAGAGGGATCGTGGACGAGGTTGCTGAGGGTTCGCGACACGCTCCCGGTTCCCCGTGCCGGCTGGCGGCTTCTCCCCACCGACTCGCTGGGGATTATCGTTGGGGACGGGGCGCAGGTCGTGGGCCTCCACTTCCTGCCCGGCGAGGATGAGGCGTATCTGCATCTGGGCGATGAGATCGCGGTGTGGACGGGCGCGACGGGTCAGGTACAGGCGCTTTTTCTGGCCGGCCTCGAAACGGGCGGCGAGCTGAGCGCGGGCTTCGTGTTCTTCCACAGGACCGCGAGACCGCTCGGCTCGCCACCTGCGCCGAGCGCGGACCGGGTCTTCCTGCTCGCGGACACGCTCGGGAACGCACTGCTGATCGAAGCATCGATCCAGCCGGACGAACCGGCGGTGGCGCGCACCTGGTTGCACGGAACCCCGGGCAGCTGGTCCGATGTGACGTTGGAACCCACCTACTCCGACTCCAGTGAGGCGGGGGCGGGCGAGGACCCCGGCGACGCGGGCGTGGACGCGGACTCGGCACGCCCTCCCACGGGCTGGTTGTTCGTCATCCCACAGGCGGATCTCAGCGGTGAGCTTCGGATCACCCCGGAGGAAGACGTGCCGGGCCCCGTTTCACCCACAGAGCGTAGGGCCATCCACATATCCGGTGAGCTGGTGGCCGATGGGGAGTCGTTTCGCTTCCGCGGTCTCACGGTAGAGCTTCCACTCCCGTGATGGCCTTCTCGGTCGACTGGCTCCGCGCGGGGGTGACGATCCTTTTTGGCGCCCTCGCGGGTGGCATCACGAACCGGATCGCGGTGTGGATGCTGTTTCACCCTTACGAGCCGCCGAGCCTGGCGGGTCGAAGAGTGGGTTGGCTACAGGGTGCCGTCCCGAAGAACCAGAAACGCCTCGCCAGCTCGATCGGTCGGGTCGTCGGCGGACGGTTGCTCACCCCCGAGGATATCGCCGCGGAGCTGCGCGACGAGGAGCTGCGCGACGCGTTCCAGGCCCGTCTGCGCGAGCTCATCGTCGCCCTTGTGGAGGGGGATCAGCCCGCGCTGGCGGACCTCCTCCCGACCTCGGCCCTCGAGGAGTTGCGGGCGCTCGCCGAGCACGTGCTGACCGAGGGTCGCGAGCAGATCCTGCTGGCGGTCGAATCACCGGAATTCCAGACCGCGGCGGAGCGCCTCCTGGAGCATGTCCGCCAGACCCTGAGCGATGAGCCGCTGTCGGGCGCCCTCGACCAGCAACGTCTCGATGCGGTTCGCGAAAGTCTCGACGAATGGCTGGGTCGGTTGGCGGACTCGGAAGCGTTCGAGAATACGGTCAATCGTCATCTCGAGCAGGCGGCGAGTCACGTCTTGACCCCCGGGCGCACCCTGGAGGAGCTGATCCCGCCGGGACTGGTCGCCGCCGTCGAGCATGCGATCAACGATTACCTCCCCCTCGCGATGGAACGGTTGGGGCGACTGCTCGAGGACCCTGAAGCGCGCCACAGGGTGGAGCGCCTCATTCACGACCTGCTCGACCGGTTCATGCAGGATCTCCGCTTCCACCAGCGCGTGGTGGCCAAGCTGATCATTACCGAAGAGACGGTGACGAAGGTCCTGGAGACTCTGGAGGCGGAGGGGGCCGACCGACTCGGGGACCTCCTCAAGGAGACCGAGGTTCAGGCGGCAATGGCCCGCAACGTCAACGAGGCCATTGTCGAGTTCCTTCGCCGGCCCACGACCAGCGTGTTGGGGGAGGCCGACGCCCCCCAGGTGGCGAGCGCGCTGGAGGCGATCGCCGGCTGGATCATCCAGGGTGCGCGAGACGATAAGGCGCGGAGGTTCTTCCTCGATCAGCTCGAGGACGCCGTGGCCCGCTTGGGTGAGCGCAGCTGGGCTGACCTGCTGCGCCTCGTACCCGCGACACGCGTCGGCCCGTGGCTGGCCGCCGGGTTGCGATCGGAGCCGGGCCAGGAGGTGTTCGACTCGATCACGATGACGCTGGTCGACCGATTGCTCCACCGACCGATCGGACGGCTGAACCGGTTCCTGCGCGAGGATGCGGCCGTCCGGCTCTCCGACAGTCTCGCTCCTCCGGCGTGGGAGTGGGTGACGGGCCAGGTCCCGGCGGTGGCGGAGCGAATCCGCATCGCCGAGCGGATCGAAGAGAAGATCGAGGGGTTCCCGCTGGTCGAGTTGGAACGACTGGTGCGCGATATCAGTCAGCGGGAGTTGAATCTGATCATCCGCCTCGGGTACATCCTCGGGGCGTTTATCGGGGTTATCCTGGTGATCGTCAACACCATCCTGGGGTGAGTCATGCCGTCCAACAGGCCGTTGAACCGTGTCGTGACCGGCGCCCTCGTGCTGGGAGCCGTGGCCTTGACGGCGTGCGGCGAGAGAAGCGGTGAGGGCTCGGCCGATTCCGGGTTCCGTGGAGCCGAGTTGCCCGAGCCGTTCCCCGCTCCCGACTTCACGCTCCGCGACACGGATGGGCTCGATTTCCGCTTCCGGGATGAGACGGCGGGATACCTGACGTTACTGTTCTTCGGGTACACCCACTGCCCCGACATCTGTCCCGTCCACATGGCGAATCTCGCTGCAGTGCTCGGGGATTTCCTCCTGGAGCAGCGGAGGCGGGTGAAGGTCGTCTTCGTCACGACCGACCCCGAGCGTGACACCCCCGAGGTGGTGCGGGAATGGTTGGACCACTTCGACCGGGGCTTCATCGGGCTGATCGGAGATCTCGATACCGTGAACGAGATCCAGGCGAGCTTCCGGCTTCCACCCGCGGTGCGCCAGGAGATGCCCGGCGGCGAGCACATCGTGGGACACGCTTCACAGGTGGTCGCGATCACGGGCGACGGCCTCGTTCGCATCTTCTACCCCTCGGGAGTCAGGCAAGCCGACTGGGCGCACGACCTGCCCCGTCTTCTCGACGGATGAATTGGTGGTGCGCTGCGCAGGGGATCCCCTGGAGCTGGACGTGGCGGCCCTATCCGGGTGTGTGGCTGTTCATCGCCATCGTGGCCATCGCGTACTGGACCGTGGGAGGTGGGCGCGCGGTCGAGCCCCGAAAGCGCGTTTGGTTCTGGGTGGGGCTCGCTCTCCTGTGGGGTTCGTTGGACTGGCCGCTGGGCGCGCTCGGAGCGGGCTATCTCGCGTCGATTCACATGGTTCAGTTCGTGCTCATCGCCCTCATCGTGCCCCCGCTCCTGTTGAGCGGGGTTCCTCCAGAGACGTACGAGCGCCTCCAGGGGGGGCCTGCCGGGCGAGCGGCCGTGCGCGTCCTGACGCATCCGCTCATGGCACTCCTCCTGTTCGCGCTCGTGGTGGTCGTGACTCACTGGCCGACGGTCGTGGACGGGTTGATGGCGACGCAGGCAGGGTCGTTCGCTCTCGACATGGCCTGGCTGGCCGCCGGAGTGGGCTTTTGGTGGCCCGTCGTCGCACCCGTACCTTCGCGAGCGCGTTTCAGATACCCCGCCAAGGTGGCGTACCTGGTTCTCACCACCGTCGTGATGACGGCCCCCTACATCTTCCTCACCTTCGCGGATCTGCCGTTCTATGCCACGTATGAGCTCGCGCCGCCCGTCAGCGGACTCGGCGCGCGGGTAGATCAACGCATCGCGGGTCTGGTCATGCGGATCGGGGGAGGTGCGGTCCTGTGGGTCGCGGCGGGAATCATCTTCTACCGCTGGTATCGGAGCGAGACCCCCCCGGCCAGGCGCGCGTAACGCGGCTCGCCAGAGTTTTTCGGCAGCCTCCTAGTGCTGGTCCGTTTCTTCCCCGACCCAGGACAGGTACGCGCTCGATCCCTCGACGACGGGCAGAGCGATCACCTCGGGAACGTCGTACGGGTGGAGCTCGACCACCCGACGCTCGAGCTCGGAGAAGCGCTTCGGGGAGGTCTTGAAGATCGCCAGGGCTTCGCCCTCCTCTTCGATCGCACCTTCCCAGCGGTATATGGATCGAACGCCGTCGAGCAGGTTCACGCACGCGGCCAGTCTCTCCTCGACAATCGTGCGGCCGAGGTGAGCCAGAGACTCGATGTCGGGCCCGGTCACGAGCACCACCAGGACGGCGGCGCTCGGGTCGCGGCTGTCATCGCTCACGCCCCGGGCTCCTCGGGCTCACTCGGCCGCTTCCTGCTCGCGCTCCGCGGCTTCATACAGCTCGTCGATCTCGTTCGCGTAGCGCTGCACCACGACGCGCCGCTTCACCTTTAGCGTGGGCGTCAGCTCGCCGCCTTCGACCGTGAACTCGTCGGCTACGGGCAGAATACGCCTGGGCTGTTCGTAGCGAGCGAAGTCCGCACAGCGGGACAGGACCGATCGCTCCAGCTCCTCCAGCAGACGGGGCTCGCGCAGGAGTGCTTCGGGTGTCTCGGCCGTGAGCCCGAGCTCGAGCGCGCGGGTCCGCAGAAGACTGAAATCCGGTACGATCACGGCGATGGGGAACTTTCGGCGATCGCCGAGCATCACGGCCTCGATCACCAGCGGATCGGCCTTGATGGCCCGCTCGACAGGCTGCGGCGCGATGTTCTTCCCGTACGCCGTGACGATCAGCTCCTTTTTACGATCGGTGATTCGCAGGTAGCCGTCGGCATCCAGCTCCCCGATGTCGCCGGTGTGAAACCATCCTTCCCCGTCGATGACCTGTCGGGTCGCCTCCGGATCATTGTAATAGCCCTGCATGATCTGCGGGCCGCGGGCCAGAATCTCGCCGTCGTCGCCGATCCGAAGCTCGGTCCCCGGGATCGGGCGCCCAACACTACCGAGACGGACGGCATCGACAGGATTGAAGGTGAGGATGGGTGAGGTCTCGGTGAGTCCGTATCCCTCGATGATCGGGAGCCCTGCCGCGAAGAAGAAATGAGCGATGTCCGGTGACAGCGGCGCACCTCCGCTGATGAAATAGCGGATGCGCCCTCCGGTCTTCGCGCGCAGCTTACTGAACACGAGCCGGTCCGCCACCGCATGCTGGAGCGCCATCCAGGGGCCGGCGCGGTGGCCTTCGAGCTCGCGCATCGCCCGCTCCTCCCCCACTCGTCTGGCCCACGAGAAGATCGCCGATTTCAGCGGTCCGCCCTCACGCGCCGCCTCCTCAACGCGCTCGAGCACCTTCTCGTAGACCCTCGGGACGGCCGCCATTACCGTCGGACGCACTTCACCCAGATCCCGCGCCACGGTCAGGGTCGATTCGGCGTACGCCACGGTGACCCCGGCCTGCCACATGATGTACTGGCCGACCACGCGCTCGAAGATGTGGGCCAGCGGGAGGAGCGACAGCGCGACGTCGTCAACCGTGATAGGGAACACCTCGGTGGCGAGCTTCGCGTTGCTCTGCACGTTCGCGTGGCTGAGCATCACGCCTTTGGGCTCGCCGGTCGTTCCCGACGTGTAGATGAGAGTCGCGAGATCCTCGGGGCGCGTCTGGAGCGCGTACGCTTCGTAACTCTCCCCCAGAGTCGTCTCCGCCCGCGCACCGCGCTCCAGGAGATCGTCGAACGACATCACGGTCAAACCTCGAGCCGGATCCGGCCGGGGAGGCTCGTCCGGGAGCGTAACCGGGTCGAAGGCGACCAGCAGTTCCAGCTCGGGCAGCCCGTCGAGGGTCTCGAGCACCTTGTCGAGCTGTTCCTGGTCCGAGATGAACAGAGCGCGGGCCCCCGCGTTCGCCACCACATACTCGATCTGGTCCGAAGGCATGACGGGGTAGACGGGGACGCTCACGAGGCGCGCCATCACCAGCGCGTAGTCGGCCAACGTCCACTCGAGACGGGTGTGGGAGAGAATTCCGACCCGGTCACCGGGTACGAGATCGAGATCGCGCATCCCGAGGGCAACCTGTCGGACCCGCTCGGCGACGTCGTCCGTGGACAGGTTCTCCCACGTCCCGTCGGGCAGTCGGCGCCTGAGCGCGTCGGACTTGCCCGCGCTCGCTCCGTCGAGGAACAGCTCAGCCAGGGTCCCGGGGTCGATCTTCCGCGGAGCGCCGGAGGCGTGGCTCATTCGGCCTGCATCAGCCCGCAGGTGGCGTGTCTGCACCCGGGCGGTCCGCGCCCGCGTCACCTGGGCCGGAGCCATCTGGGCCGGAGCCATCTGGGCCCGGATCGGCTGCGCCGAGGCCATCTTCGCCCGGCATGCCCGGCCCTGGATCGTTTGCGGGTGTCGTGTCCGTCCCTGGCCCGTCAGTGGCGGGTGGTCCGGCGCCCGTCACGCGCCCCAGCGTCCTGCGAGCGTGCTCGATCTGACGCGGGTCATCCCGGTCGGATTTCGCGCGGCGCAAGAACGCCTCCAGGTGGACTACGGCCGCCTCGGTGTGGCCGGCCTTGAGCAGCAGAAACGCGAGACCGTAATGCGCCGACGTACTCGTCGGCCGCAGCTCGAGCGCCCGCTGATACGACTTGACCGCTTCATCCGGTAGGCCGATGTGAGTGTAGACGACAGCCATTTGCTCGAGCGTCGCCGCATCGTCAGGGCGCTGCCGGAGTGCCAGCCGGAAGGAGGTCAGCGCATCGTGATGCCGTTCCTGCCGCACCAGGGCGACGCCTTCCTCGTAGTAATCGGTGACGCGTCGCCCGCTGGCTTCGCGCTCCCAGAACTTCCACCAGGCCATGGCTCCCGTTCCTCGCTCCCGCAGTCCGGCACCTCGTGCCGGGCGCTATTCGACGTCCGGAGGTTTACGCGAGCGGCGGCGGCTCCGACGGAGACGCCGCCAGATTATGCACGAAGGCGAACACCGCTGCCCCGAGAAATCCGTAGACATACGCCCACATCGCACCGATGAACGCGCCCGCCGCGCTTACCGAGTACCCGAACAACACGCTCCTGAGGAGCGGCGGTGCAACCACCTCGCCCACGCTCAGGAGAATGGCGAGCGTGCCAACGAACACCGCCCCGGCTGCAACCGCGCCACCAGCGATGCCAAACGCCTTCGGGTTCAGTCGCATACCTCGATCGGGGGTGGCCGGTATCCCGGGAGAATCGGCGCGAAAACAGCCGAATCGAAGTTAGACGGGGCGTCGAGGCCGGGCAATCGACCCCGGCGGACCGTCGGAACCGCTATCGTCGGGTGGCGACGAGCGCGAGAGACTCGGCGGCGTGAATCTCGAAGTCCAACCCCACTACATCTTCGAGCACAGCCGCCACCGGCTCGAACACGGCGAGCCGACCGCCGGGGGCCAGAATGCGCTCCGCTTCGGCCAGACGCGCCGGCGATCCGCCCAAGAGAGCGACGCCATGCAGGGCGCCGGGCCGGAAAGGCCACGGGACGCCCGTCACGCCGACGATCGGGGTAACACCGGGGACGGCTTCGAGGGGCGGCGGCGAGTCCGGCGCCAGAGCCAATACCTCGAGCCGCTCTCCCCAGCTCGCCACCGGTCCCGCGCAGGTAGCCAGAGCTTCGTCGAGCAGCATGCGCGCGTCGGCCCGCTCCCGGACACCGAGCAGCGCGGCCACCTGCATCGCGCGCTCCTGTGCACAGGGCTCGACCGGACCTGGCATGGTGGGGTCTTCGCTCCGCTCGCCGGAGTCGTCCGAGACGCGCGCCCCACGGCGCAGATCGAGGGCCCCGCCGTGGATGGGGTATTCGAGCCCGCACTGCGGGCACCCGAGGTGTCCCTCGACCACCCGCCTCTCCTGCAGGTCCCCGACGAAGGCGACCAGCCCCACCTCGGCCTGGCAGTCGGGACAGTCGAGTGCCTCGGCTAGCTCGATGAACACCGCTTCGCGCTCACCCGTGGGCTATGAGAGGAACTGCGGGGAGAGGGCCAGCTGCATGAACTCCTCGCGCGTGCGCGGATCGCTGCGAAACAGTCCGCGGACCGCGCTCGTGATCGTCTTGCTGTTCTGCTTCTGGACGCCACGCATCATCATGCACAGGTGGTACGCTTCGACGACCACGCCCACCCCCTGCGGCTTGAGCACGTCTTCCAGCGCCTGCGCGATCTCCTCCGTGAGGCGTTCCTGCACCTGGAGACGCCGCGCGAACACCTCCACGACCCGCGGGAGCTTGCTCAGCCCGACGATCTTCCCATCCGGGATATACGCCACGTGCGCCTTCCCGAAGAAGGGCAACATGTGGTGCTCGCACAGCGAGTAGAGCTCGATGTCCTTGACCATCACCATGCTGTCGTGCGCCTCGTCGTAAACGGCATCGCCGATCGCGTCGGCGACCGACAGCTGGTAGCCACGCGTCAGGAAGCTGAACGAGCGAGCCACGCGCTCGGGCGTATCGCGCAGTCCCTCTCGGTCCGGATCTTCACCCAGGGCTTCCAGCTGTGCGCGCACGAGCTCCTCGAAGGGATCGTTCGCTTTGTCACTCACCTCGATACTCCGCGATGTTGCGTTCGGTCTCCCAGAGCTTCACCGATATCAGCGTTAGCGGATCCAGGTGTCCTTGCAGCCGGCGCCAGATCTGCACGACCAGGTTTTCCACGGTGGGATTCAGACCCGCCATCAACGGCACCTCGTTCAGGCTAGTGTGATCGATCTCGTCGATCACGAGCTCCTCGAGACGCCGCTTCAGCGCGCCAAGCTCGATGACGAACCCCGTCCTGGGATCCACCTCGCCCTCCACGGTCACCTCCAGATCGTAGTTGTGACCGTGCATGTTGTAGCAGTCTCCAAACAGACGCCGGTTCTCGTCCTCGCCGAGCTCCTCACAGTGGAGGCGGTGCCCGGCGGAGAACTGGACCCGCTTCGTGACTCGCGCTTTGGGCATCGTCTCGTGAAGGCCCAGTCAGAATCCCTCGTAGAAAAAAAGGGGCGACCCTCTCGGGTCACCCCCATGATAGAGACAGATGCGAGGGGTTTTTTGAAGCCCTTTTCCTAATAATCCCTAAGGAATTCGCCCCTCCTCCCCGCCGAGCGCCGTCCCACTCGGGGCCTGGCACCGACTGGAAGATCGGGAGCGTGATGGCGTCTGTTGGTTCAAAAATACGCCTCACATCCGCTGCTTGAACTTTACGTGTGCGGCGTGCCTCCGTCAATCCTGACGCGAGTCTGAAGACTCGTGCTCCGGCCCGGTGAGGACCCTCCTAATGGCCTCCGCCCGGGACCAGCATCAAACCCAGGATCATCACCGCGACGCCCAGCAGGAACGCGAGCGTGTTCCGGCGTCGGCCGCTGGCCTGGCCTTCGGGGAGGAGATCGGCGGCCCCCACGTACAGGAACGTCCCGCCCGACGCCGCCAGGAAGATGCCGAGAAGCGTCGGGCTCGCATCACGCAACAGCGCAAAGCTCACGAGGACCGCGAGCGGCGTGATGAGCGCGACCCAGGTCGCGTATCGCGCGGCTTCCCGCCGTTCGAGGCCGCCGTGGTACAGCACGCTCATCGTCGCGATACCGACGGGCAGCTTGTGCGATACGACGAGCGACAGGATCACGGCCCCTGTCAGGAAGCTGGCCGAGAAGCCCGCCCCAACCGCGAGCCCATCCAGGAGCGAATGGATCGCGAGCCCGAGGATCGCAGCCCATCCGACGCGGTCCGCGTGGTCGTGGTGCGCCTCGTCCTCCCCCTCCTCGGCCCTTGCGTGCGGGTGCGGGAGGAAGTGGTTCTCGGCAGTGTAGAGTAGGATGAAAGCACCCAGTCCCCAGGCCATCGCCCCACTCGATCCGATCATGTCACCGGCCCGCGTCAGGAGGTGAAGCAACGACCCGGCGACCAGCAACCCGCTGGCGAACGTGATCAGCTCGGAGGTGTGCCGCCGGGCCCAGCGCTCGTGACTCCACATGAGCCACACGCCGATCAGGCCGGCGATGCCCGCGATCGCGGCGAAGAGCACTACAGCGGGCCAGGTGGACATCGGGTTCCTTGTCTGCTCCAAACGGGGGGGAGGAGCTCGCCACGCCGGCGAGAGTCCAGGGCGACTCGATTGCACGTAATCGCCGACCAAGCCTACATTTCACGTAATGTTCGGGCAATATCATACGCACAGGCCGGGCGTGTCGTGCAGGTCGGCGGTGGCACTGCTGGCTGTACTCTCCTGCGGCGTTCCGCTCAGCCTCCCCCACCTGGATGCAGACCAGCGTGTCGACGGCGCGTTCGTCGAGTCCAGCCACGACCCGGCCGAGTGTCTTCGCGTACACGACCACGCGGCCTGTTCGCAGCTGCGGAGCTCGTTCGCGCGGCTGGGGCCGGTATGGCTCGCTCCGATCCCCCAGATTCGGACTCTTGGTCCCTTGCCCGGTCCGGCGAACGTCCCACCTATCCGGCCCCGGCTCGGCGCTCTTGGGTCACGCGCCCCTCCGCCAATCGCTCTCTGAGTAAGCGCGTCCGGAAACGGACGGGCGCATGGACGGGTCCCGGCTCGTACCGTGCGTGACGCGCGCATGTTGAGGCGCGTCTGATCAGGAGATCGATATCAGCGGAGGACCGACCGATGAGCACCGTACATGACCGAGCCTTGCAGGGCGCGCGCTGGCCCATCCTCGGCGTCGTTCTTGGCACGATGGTGCCGGCCGGCCCGGTGGCCGCGCAGGAGACACGTGCCGATTCGCTCGAGGTGAGAGTCCGTCGCCTCGAGACGCTCGTCGACAGCCTCGTCGTCGAGCTACGGCGGCAGCGCGGGGCGGAGGCCGGTCAGGCCGAGGGCGCACGGCCTGAAGCGGACGAGCTCGCCGTCCTTCGGGCAGCGGCCGCCGAAGCGGCGGAGGAGGCGGCGGCGCCTCCAGCGGACACGGCGGGTGAGGCCGGTAGCCGCACGCGCAATCTGAACGTGCTCAACCCCGAGATCAGCGTCAGCGGGGATATCGTGGGCGGTTTCCTTTCGCCATCGGCGGAAGACGACCGCGGGACCGCGCTCCCGCGTGAGTTCGAGTTCTCGTTCCAGGCCGCGCTCGATCCGTTCACGCGAACGAAGATCTTCCTCAGCCGAGAGGAAGAGCTGGAGGTCGCGGGCCTCGAAGAGGTCATCGCCGGAGGCGGGGTCGCGAACGGCGCAGAGGAGGAAGAGGGGCGCGGTTCGGGGCTCGATCTCGAGGAGGGCTACCTGTATTGGGTCGGACTCCCGGGTGCCATCGGTGTGAAGGCCGGACGGTTCCGCCAGGAGCTGGGACTCTACAACCGCTGGCATACGCACGCGCTGCTCGAGGTGGAACGCCCGCTCCCCATCGGGGCCTTCATGGGTGATGACGGGCTGATTCAGACCGGCGCGTCGCTCACGCTCCCCAGCTTTCAGATCGGGCCCTCCACCCAGACTCTCACGTTCGAGACTACGCTGGCGGACAACAAGCTGTTTGAGGGTGGGACGGACTTTTCGCATCTCGGGCGGTTTCAAGGCTTCGTCGACGTCTCGCCGAGCGCCTACCTGCAGGTGGGCGCCAATGGCGTGTACGGGCACAACGACGACATGGACCTGGATGCGACGTTGTTCGGAGTGGATGTGGCGTTCAGGTGGGCGCCGCCGGCGCAGGCACGCTACCGCGAGCTCACCCTGAAGGGCGAATGGTATTGGGCGGACCGTGACATCGGCACCGAGAGCTTTTCGGGGAACGGGGGGTACGCCCAGGCGAGCTATCGGTGGGACCAGCGCTGGATCACGGGCTTTCGGGCGGACTGGCTCGACCACTTCGGCGACGACCCAACGGCCTTCCAGCTGGTTCCGTCCGTCACGTGGTGGCAGAGCGAGTGGGTGCGGCTTCGCCTCCAGTACAACTATCTGAAGCGGGCCGGGCTCGACGCCGATCATACCTTGTTGTTCCAGACCGTGTGGGCCGTCGGGCCGCACAAGCACGAGACCTACTAGAACACGAGACCTACCAGAAGAGGCGCGAATGATGAGGATGACGAAAGCTAGCCGGTTCGCCACCACATGTTGTGTGGCGCTCGGGGCTTCCCTGACCTCGCTCCAGCCCGCTTCGGTTCTCGCGCAGTCCGGCCCGCCGAAGATCAAGGTCGTCGCGACGCTGCCCACCTACGCGGCGATTGCCCGCGAGATCGCCGGAGATCGGGCCGAGGTGGTGTCGATCGCCCGAGGTGACGAAGATGCACACTTCGTGAGCCCGCGCCCCTCGTTCGCGCGGCAGCTGCAATCCGCCGACCTGTTCGTCTCGACGGGACTGGACCTGGAGCTCTGGGTTCCGGGGCTGCTCGATCGCGCGAACAACCCGAACGTAATCGAGGGAGCCCCGGGGCACGTCGTGGCCTATTCGGGGATCGAGCTGCTCGATGTCCCGGCCTCGGTGTCGCGATCCGGCGGTGATGTGCACGTGTTCGGGAACCCGCACATACATACGGACCCTGTCAACGGAGTCCTGATCGGCCGCAACATTCTGGCCGGTCTGAAGCGGGTCGACCCGAGCGGAGCGGCGGAATACGATGCGCGCGCGCAGGATTTCGAAGAGCGCCTCCTCCGACGGCTGTTTGGCGGGGAGCTCGTCGAGATGCTGGGAGCCGAGACCCTGTTCAGCCTCGCACGCTCGCGCCAGTTTTGGAAGTTCGCGGAGGGGCAGGAGTTCCAAGGACGCCCGCTCACCGAGTACGTGGGTGGGTGGCTCAGGGAAGCCGCGCCCTTCCGTGGCGGGCGGATGGTGTGCTATCACAAGAACTGGGCGTACTTCAGCGCGCGCTTCGAGATCGAGTGTGCCATGTATGTGGAGCCCAAGCCCGGTATCCCCGCATCGCCGGGTCACGTTCGCGACGTCATCTCGTTCATGGAGACCAATTCGATCCCCGTGCTGTTCGCCGCCAACTATTTCAGCCAGCGTCAGGTCGACCTCGTGGCGGAGCGGAGTGGCGCCATGCCGCTTCGTATCCCCGAGCACGTGGACGGTGAAGAAGGAGTCGATGACTACTTCGACCTTTTCGATGCGTGGATTCCCTGCCTAGCGGCGGCTTTCCAGCGAGAGGAAAGCTCGGTTCACCGGTGTCCGCGGCACCACCCCTGACAGACCATCGACCTGGCGACCCCTGGAGCCTGTGCGCACGCCGTGCGTAACCCGGTAGAGCCGAGACCATGCTCGAGCTGATGCTCGTGCCGCTCGTGGCGGCTCTCGTGCTGGTCGGCATCCACGCGTACCTGGGCGTGCACGTGATCGCGCGCGGCGTGATCTTCGTGGACCTCGCGTTGGCGCAGATGGCGGCCCTCGGTTACACGAGCGCGACGCTGGCCGGAATCGAGCCGGGTTCCACGGCCGGGTACGTGATCGGTGTCGGTGCGACTCTCCTGGGAGCCCTCATCCTGAGCTTCTCGCGACTCGAGCACGAGTTCATCACCCAGGAGGCTCTGATCGGCGTCATGTACGTCACGGCGTCGGCGGCGACCATACTTCTCGCCGCCCAGGCACCGCGCGGAGCCGAGCACGTGGAGGAGCTGCTCACCGGCACGCTCCTGTGGGTAACCTGGGCCGACGTGCTGCGGATCAGCGCGATCTACGTCGTCTTGGGTCTGATCTACTGGGTCCTGCGGCGGCGGTTCTTGACCATCTCGCTACGGCCCGCGGAAGCGCGAAGCCATGGGTGGAAGCTCGGTTGGTGGGACTTCGTGTTCTACGCGCTTTTCGGCGTCGTGGTCACCGTCTCTGTCGCGGTCGCCGGCGTTCTGGTGGTGTTCTCGTTCCTGGTGATGCCGGCGGTTATCGCCTTCCTTTTCACGCGTCGTGCGGGTCCGCTACTCGGAATCGCGTGGGCGAGCGGGACTGCCGCGACCGTGCTCGGACTGATCGTCTCGTTCCGTTACGACCTCCCGACCGGGCCCGTGGTGGTGTGTGCGTTCGCGTTGGTCCTCGTGCTCGCGTTTATCGTCAGCGGGATCACAGGGCGCTCGCGGAATCCCCGACCTCCCCGGTAGCCTACTTTCGGCGGCTACCAGGCGATCCCATAGTCGTCGCCGTGGTGGCTCGAGCCACCCCAGAACGACCCGTGCTCCCAGTCGAAATAGATCGCGTTGATAGGGCCCGAGGTCCGCTCGCGGAACGTCAGCGTGTAGCCCATTTCACGGAGCGCCGACCGCGCCCAGGGGGGCGTCGCCTCCTGGAGCAGTAGCCGTCCGGGCTGGGTCTCGTGATCTCCGAACGAGCCCCGCAGCTGGAAGCTGTTCATGTTGGGGGCCTCGACGGCCTCCTGCACGTTCATCCCCCACTCGACCACGTTGAGGAAGAACTGGACGAGGTTCTGATCCTGCGAGTCGCCGCCCTGCACGGCGAACGAGAGGAACGGCTTCCCGTCCTTGAGCGCCATGCCGGGGGTAAGCGTCGCGCGTGGCCGTTTGCCCGGCTCGATCACGTTATACGGGTTCTCCGCCTCATCGAGCACGAAGCTCTGCGCCCGCTGTGAGAGACCGATCCCCGTGCCACCGGCGACGACCGCCGGAATCCAACCACCCGACGGGGTGATCGACACGACCCAGCCTTCCTCGTCGGCCGTCTGGATCGAAGTCGTCCCGAGGTAGAAATCCTCCTCCAGCTTTCGGATGCGAGCCTCGTCCAGAGCCGCCAGCCCGGCGCCCTGATCGGTCGTGACGGCGGCGTCCTTCTTCCCCCACTGATCCAGGTACTGCCTGAACGGGTTCTCCTCTCCCTGGAACGGATACGGATCACCCGGCCTTGCTTCGGGATCATTCTTCTCCCAATCGATCTCGCCCAGACGCGCCTTCGCGTAGTCCTTCGAGAGGAGCCCGGTGATCGGCTCGGCCGGCGGGTAGTACGGGTCGCCGTAGTAGAAATCCCGATCGGCGAAGGCCAGGTTCATGACCTGGTACAGCGCATGGATGTAGTTGGCGCTGTTGTATCCCATGGCCTTGAGGTCGAGCTGCTCGATCATGTTGAGCGCCTGCAGCATCACGGGCCCCTGCACCCAGTGGGTGAGCTTGTAGACCTCGATCCCCTTGTAGTCGGTGCTCACCGGCTCCTCGATATGCACCTGCCAGTTCGCCAGATCCTCCGCGGTGATCAGGGCACCGGCTTCCCGCGCCCCGCGGACGAAATCCTCGCCGATGTCGCCCTGGTAGAAGGCCTCGTAGGCGGCGTAGATCGCTTCCTGGCGGCTCCTTCCGGCGGCGAGCGCCACAGCCTCGGCCGCTACCAACCGCTCGAGCGTCCGTTTGAGATCCGGCTGGCGGAAGATCTCGCCCTCCCGTGGGCCAGGGTTCTCCTCGTCCTCGGGGTGGGTGAGGTAGACTTCCATGGACGAGGGCCACTGCCGGATCTCGTCGAGCGCCCCGCGGATGCGACGCACGGGATCCGCCTCGATCGGATATCCCTCGGCCATCTCGATGGCGGGCTGGAGCACATCGGCGAGGCTCAGGGTGCCCCACTCGGCGAGCATGGTCATGAGCCCTCCGGGCGTACCGGGGGTCACCGCCGACAGGGGGCCGTACTGTGGTGGGTACCGCTCGTGGCCTTCGGCGCGGTAGTGCTCCGGCGTGGCGCCGGTGGGGGCCACACCCAGCGCGTTGACCCCGATCACTTTCCCCGTGTTCGGGTTGTAGACCAGCGCCTGCGTCTCCCCCCCCCAGCTCAACACATCCCACATCGTGGCGGTGGCCGCGAGCATCGCGGCTGCCGCGTCGACGGCGTTCCCGCCCTGGTGGAACATGCGAGCGCCCGCTGTGGCGCCCAGCGGCTTGCCGGTGATCGCCACCCAGTGAGACCCGTGCAGGACCGGCTTCGCCGTCTGCTGGGCAGTCAGCGGCAGGGCGGTGGCCGTCGGGAGCAGCACCGCCAGGAAGAGGGGCATGCCGAGCCTCACGAGGTTTCCTGAAGCCGGGGGAGAAATAACGTGGGACCGTGGCGCGCGGGTCATGAGTCACTCCTACGAGGTTGCTGAAGAACGCTCCTATGGCCGCGGAGGGTAAGCTTGGAATGTCGGCGGCACCCGATACGCGGGCAACCACCCGCCGCGTTGCTCAACCCATGTCGCACGCCTGCAGGTCGTCGAAGGTCTCCCGGCGTACGACTTCGTGGGCCCGCCCCTCACGAACGAACACGACGGGCGGGCGTCCGACTCCGTTGTACCGGCTGGACATCGAGTATCCATACGCCCCCGTGGCGGGGACGACGAGGAGCTCGCCCTGGCCGATGTCCGAGGGCAGCAGCACTTCATCCGATACCACGTCGCCGGTCTCGCAATGCCGGCCGACGACCCGAAACGGGTGGTCGTGCGGGGAGTTCGGCCTCTCCGCGCACAGAACCTCGTATCGCGCCCCATACAGTGCGGGCCGTGGGTTGTCGGACATGCCCCCGTCGACGGCGACGAGCTCCCGACCCTCGGGTAGCCGCTTTCGGGCCTGTATCCGGTACAACGTGAGCCCTGCGTTCGCGATCACCGACCGGCCGGGCTCCATCATCAGCTGGTACGCCCCGAGACGCTCCTCGGCGCGTGCCGTATCCAACCCGTCAAACACCGCTTCCGCGAGCGCTGCCGGTGTGAGGGCGGGATCGGTCCGCAGGTAGGGCACCGCAAGGCCGCCACCAAGATCGAGCTCCACCGGCTCGCCGAAATGGTCGCGTAGCGGCTCGACGAACTCGACAGCCGCACGCGCCGACCGTCGATACGTATCCAGATCGCGGATCTGACTTCCCACATGGATGTGGATGCCCGCCAATCTGAGCGACGCGAAGCGAGCGGCGTCGACGGCGGCGGCAGTTGCCGTCTCGGCATCCATACCGAACTGGGCGCCCAGACCCGTGGTCTTCACTTTCGGGTGTGTGACGGCGGCGACATCGGCGTTCAGACGCAGCAGAACAGCGACTTCGCCACCGATTGCCGCGGCACCGCTGGCGAGG
>JBDHHV010000104.1:0-13455 GCA_039589195.1 Gemmatimonadota bacterium
AACGCCGGCCAAGCTGCCACCGTGGACAGCCCTGAGGTACGTGCACTCATGCCCGAACGTGGATTCGATGACCGATCGCCAACCATAAAGGTGGCAATGCGTCGAACCTTGGCTCTTCCGAACGAAGCGATCCCAGTCCTCGCCATCGCCCTCCGCCACCCGAATCTCCATGCCGCGCTACCGTCGCCGGGGGAGGCCTTGCGGCAGCCTCTTGGACTGCGGGGTCCGTCCGCCGGCTCCTGTCTCGGATTCCATCGTCGCGCACGCCTCACGGTAGCGGACCCGGGGGGGCGCCCGGTGACCCGACGTCTCGATCATGCCTCCCGACAGCCTCTGACCCGAGCAACGGCCATGCCGCCGGTTGGACGCCCAAGCGGCGAAGATAGGCCGCGGATGGAGTCCCGTCCACGCCGTCGCGCCGCGGCCCGACGGCCGACCGTTGCGTTCGTGCAACAGTCGCCCCCCTAGAACGTGGCGTAATGGTGGTCGGCGAGTATCGCATGTTCGCCGCGCCTCTGGATCGCCGAGTATTATTGGGTGGCCCGTTTGCTGCGGAACGTGCGGCTGGTTAGGGGTTCGTGGGATGATCTCACCGGTTGGGGAGGGTTCCGGCAACGTGACGCGATCGACCATACGAGGCCCGGAGCCGGGCGGTCATGGCCTTGGGAGCCGCACCGGGTTGGGGGTCTTGCTCCTTCTGACCATCGCAGCGGTCGTCCCTCGCGTCGTCAACCTCGGGGGGCTCGGGTTCTATGCCGACGAGGACCTGACGGCCCTGTCCGCGCGCGCCTTGCTCGAGGACGGCCAGTCAGTCTTGCCTTCGGGTCTCGAGTACCGACGGGCTCTTCCTTACACCTGGCTTGCCGCGGGGTCGGCAGCTCTTCTGGGGCGGGAGGGCGAGGCCCCATATCGGTTGCCTGCGGCACTCCTCGGAAGCTTGACCGTGCTGGTACTGTTCTTCTTCGGTCGCACCGTGGTCGGCACCCCCGCCGCGTTCGTCGCGGCTCTCATGCTCGCGCTCTCGGAGTGGCACCTCGTCTTCTCTCGGCAGGCGCGCATGTACACCGGACTGGTCTTCTGCATCGTGCTTGCCGCCTGGGGGTTCTGGAGCTGGGCCCGGACGGGGCGGGGGCGCGCTCTCCTGGGCGCTGGCCTCGCGTATGCCGTCGGTGTGAATTTCCATCTGCTCGGCGTAATCGGAGGGTTGCTGCCGCTCGTGTGGCTCGCGCTCCCCGGAGCCACCCGGGTAGGTCCCGTCATGCTCGTCGGCGTGGCCGTTGTCGCCCTCGCGAGCGGCTTCGCTCTTAGCCAGTTATGGTCTCTGGCCCCCTATCAGTCCCTGGATTCTCCGCCGGGCGCATCCACCGCCGGCTCAGTGCTCGATACGCTGACTCACGCTCCCCTGGCGGGATTAGCCGCGTCGGTGCTCGCGCTCGCGGGTGCAGGGGTGGGAATCTGGCTCGTCGTCCGACTCCGGCGGGTAACCTCCGACACGGTCGCGACCGAACCATGGGCGTCCCTACACGCCGCCGGACTGTTCACCTTGGGGGGGCTCGCGGGCGTCGCCGCCGCCCTCGGGCAGGTCTATGGATTCGGCCTGGCGTTCGGCCTGCTCATCATTTCGCACGGGAAGGGATTCCACGCTGCCTGGCGACCCATCCGGACCCCGTTGCTGACACTCCTGCTTCCGGTCGCGGGGTGGTTCCTGATTTGGGGCGTGCGTGAGGGGCCCTGGGGCGCCGTGGCTGCGAGCGCGTCGTACCCTTACCCGCACGTATACCACCTGCTCGAGCAGTTTCCCGGTGTCATGCTCGCTTTTGCCTGTGTGTGCGCCTGGTTCTTCTGGACGCCGGTCGGTACCGAGCGGCCGGGCGTGGGTGCCTGCATCCTCACGGCAGTGGCGCTGATCGGAGCGCATGGCTTCGTCGGACGCGGAGAAGCGACTCGGTATCTCTTCCCCCTGTACCCGTTCGTCCTCCTGACTGTCGCCGCGGGTCTCGCGCAGGTGAGCCAATGGCTGATTCGCAGGTTCCGTTTGCCCGGGGTGGCGCAACTCGGTGTGATCGCGCTCGTCCTCTCGGGCGGTCTCACAGGGCACGGGATTCCGCAAGCGATCAGATTGCTGGGGCTCCGGCACGGTGAGGCCGTCAATCCGCGTGTCCACATGTTCCCGTTCCGTCCGGATCATCGGAGCGCGGGGGCCTACGTTCGAGAGCGACGCGTCGCCAGCGACATCGTCATCGCCGAGGATCCGTCGGTGCAACATTGGTACGCCGGGGAGATCGATTATTGGTTTCGGCGTTTCGGGGACATGCGGCAGTTCCTGACGCGCACCGGCGATGGCGTGTACCGGGACATCTATGTCGGCAGTCGCCCGCTGCCCGACCCGAGCGTGATCGACTCGATGCTCCGTCGCGCCCCGGGCAGGGTCTGGCTGATCACCTCCGGGGAGACCCAGTCGTTCAGCGAATGGTATCTGTCGTCGGACCAGCGGGTGTGGCTCGATTCGCTGATGGAGGCTCGGTCGCCCGATTTCGTGGCGGAAGATGGCGTGACCGCGGTCTTCTGTCTTACGTGCGGGGCGATTGAGGCGGGAGTTTCTGCGCGCCCGGGCGTCCCGCCATCCCCTCAGCCCGGACAGGAGCCCGGCAGGATCCCGTAGACCTCGAACTCGCCGTTGCGGTACTCGAGATCGAACCGGTCCGGGTCGGACTCGATCGCCTGACGGGTCTGCAGTCCCCGTTCGGAGCTCAAACCCATATCCCCCAAAACCACGTGAGTGATCTCGTGCTCACACCAACCCTCCAGGTGACGTTGGGGGTCTTTCACGGGGGAGAGCGGCATAGCGTGGATCCCCGTCTTCCACGCCAGAACGCGCGGACGGATGAAGGCGACGCGGATCGGAGCCTCCGCGGTCTGCGTCTGGAGGTACTGGAACAGCGCTACGACAGCTGGATCGTCAAGCTTTCGAGGTTCAGGCGGATGGGCCAGCGCTCGTCCGACGGTCACGACTGCGAGCAGCGACGCGAACGCCAGGGCGAATCGCTTGCCACCACCTCGCATAACTCGCTCGAAAACAACTCGCACGCCGTTGACCAGTCCAAAGACGAACAGCGGATACAGGGGCCACGCGTAGCGGAGATCGACGGCTCGCAACGATGCGAGTGCCAGGGCGAAGATCACCGTGAACACGAGAGAGAAGCGCCGCGGATTGGACCGGGCGAAGGCGAACAGGCCGATCAACATGAGCGCCACGCTGAGGACGTGATACACGTCGTTCGGCAGATTGCCCGGGAATGGATAAAGGTGGCTCTCGAAGAGGGCGAAGTGATACCGAGGTGTCGGGTCGATGAACTGGCCGACGAGATTGCGGATCGACGGCAGCGGGCGGACCGCGCTGCCCGGGACGAGCGATCGACCCACGATCCCCGCGACACTCAGAACGAGGCCCGGGACCAAAGGCCACCACCCCAGTCGGCGTTGGTTGAGCAACCCCCACAGGAGCAGCGCCGGGACGAGAACGAGGCCGTGGGGCCTGAACAGGATGGCGGCACCGGCAAGACCGGTCACACCGATCACTCGCTTCCACGTCCACGGCGAAGGTCGATCGACGAGTAGAATCGTCGCCCAGACAAGGCCGCAGAACGGTACGTCCGAGAGTGGTGCCACCGAGAAGCTCACAAAATCGGGTGACAATCCCACGAGCAGGGTCACCGCGACTGCGAGCAACGGGGTTGCGTGCCGCCAAAAGTACGCACCGACGACCAGCACGCAACCGATGGACAGGAGCAGCATGAGCGCTTTGACGGCGACCATCGAACCGCCGGTTACCGACCCGACGGCGGCCAGCGTCAGAGGGAGCCCGGGTGGGTACGCGCGGGGCCCAAAGTACCGAATCCATGGGCTGAATATGTAGCCGGTGTCCTGATAGGGACGGCCGTCCGCGAGCGCTTCGGCGTGCAGGAGATACTGCGCGTAGTCGCCGTTTTCGATGTCGGGCTGCGATGGCCACTCGCGAGCGATCAGCACGAGAAACGGAAGCAAGGCGAGCGCAAGAAGCCAATGGCTTCGCGTGGGCGCGGTGCGTGACATTGAGCCGTCCGAGGTCGCCCGTATCGGGCTACCCGCCCAACGACAATCCGCCGCGTCGGCGCGACTCCACGGAAGAAGCGCGCTCGGGCGCGTCCGCGTCCAGACTCGGCCACCTGAAGTGCCGCCGTGCCACTGACGTGAAGCGGAACTCCTCGAGGAGGCGTTCGAGCAACCCTAGCGTATTCTCGAGACCGTGGTAGTGCCGCACGCGCGCGAGTCCCGACACGGGCATGCGGGGTTGATCCGGATCCACCTCCCATGGGTGCACGTAGATCACGGCACTTTCTCCGGCGAGCTCGTGCTCCCTCAGCGCTCGTCGGATCAGGGAGAACGGCAGCAGGCGCAGGTACGCTCCTCCCGCCGCCGGCGCGCGAAATCTCAGCAACCGCGTGGTCGCCAGCGGCAACTCGAGTAGCCTCCCAGCCGGACGTTCGATCACGTGTGTTGTCGGCGTGGTTCCCGGGTACCCGTACCCTCGACGCCGGATCGGGAAGAGGCTGGAATCATACCTATACCCTTCTTCAAGCAGCACATCGAACGCCCACTCCGTGCCCCGCACGATCGAGAAGCTGGGAGCCCGGAAACCGATCACACGCCGACCGGCCAGATCTTCGAGAATCGCCTTGGAATCCCGTATCTCGACCCGAAACTCCTCGCGTCCGAGCTCGCGCACGCGACGATGCCACCAACCGTGCGAGGCGATCTCGTGGCCGGCGGAAGCGATCGCTCGCACCACGTCCGGATGGCGATCGGCGATCCAGCCCAAGACGAAGAACGTCGCGAACGTGTCGTGACGATCGAGGAGCGCGAGAAGTCGTTCGACGTTCCGTTCGACCCGGCTGGGCAGAGAATCCCAATCAGCGCGCGGCGTGATTCGCTCGAACAGGCTAACCTGGAAGTACTCTTCCAGATCGACCGTGAACACGTGTCGACCGTCTGCCTGAGTGAAGTCGTTCACGAGTCCTCCGGGGCATCGTCCAATAGTCGATAACGCGCGCCCCTGGCCGCGCTGAGATGAACGATGATCTCCCCGATCAGCCCGAGCGCGATCGCCTGCGCGCCCAGGGTCAGTGCCGTCACTCCCACGAGGAGCATCGGACGGTTCGCGATCGGTTGCTGCTCAAACTGCCTCTGGACGAAGAGGAAGCCCAGCACGATCAGGCCGCCCACGGAGAGTCCCATTCCCACCAGCCCGAAGAACCGCAGCGGCTTCTCGGTGAAGCGGACCAGAAAGAACAGTCCGAGAATATCGATCAGGCGCCGCAAATAAGTGCCGGGACTGTAGATACGAGTTCGTCGGTCGCGCCGGTGCTGAGGCGCGTCCACCTCCACTACCCGGAAGCCCTCACGAACCGCCAACACCGGAAGGAAGCGGTAGAAGTCCCCGTACATTGGGGTTTCCGCCAGGACATCCCGCCGCATCGCCTGAACGCCGCACGCGACGTCGTGCGTAACCTGCCCGATCAACTTGCGTAGCAGGAAGTTGAAAGCCCTGCTTTGCAGCCGGTTTACGAGCCTGTCGCTACGCGGCCAGCGCCGGGCCACAGCCATGTCCTCACCCTGCTCGATCTTGGCAATCAGCTTTGGAATCGCCTCGGGTTCGACGCGCTGATACGCGGGCATCGTGAGGACGATACCCCCCCGACCTCGGTCGTTGGCGAGGCGGAGCAGGCCTGCCTCTCCAACCGAACGAGCCGACTCGAGGATTCGAATTGGTTCGCCCCGATCCGCGAGCTCGTAGAGCGGTTGAACCAGATCGCGTGCCCAGGGCTCGATCGCGAACAGGAACTCGAACGGTCTGTTCAGCTCCCGTATGGGAGCCACGTATTCTCGATACAGGTCGTCGAGAGACGCGGGGCGTTCCGTGACCCGCACGATCACCGTGAGGTAGATCTCTTCTGCGGGCTCGGCCTCCGGCACGGGAGCCGCCTGGGCGGTCAGCGGGAGCTCCCTAACGATCGAACGGTTCATGGAAGCGATGCCGGTCCCGCTGAGCGTGGCCTCCGCCAAGTCGAAACCTGCCGTAAGGCCACCTCCGCGATCAAGCCTACCATGAGCAGGAACAGCGCCAGCCCGATCAGCACGATGGCCGCGCTGGGGAGCACGATCGAGTCCACGTTCGAACCCGCCATGAGAGGCGCCAGGACGGCGCCGATTACGAACAGTAAGGCGGCCACGAAGGCTCCGAGAGCACCCAACGCGAACATGTATAGCGGCCGATCTCGGAACCAACGGATCATGATCACGACGAGCAGGTCCGAAAGCACCTTCCAAACGCGCGACAAGCCGTACTTGCTCCGACCGTATCGCCTCGGATGGTGTCGTACCGGGAGCTCGGCCGTTCTCGCACCGGTGATGCCCACCGCGAGGGCGGGGATGAATCGGTGCATCTCCGCATATAGCCCTATCCGGCGTGCCAGTGAGCGGCGGTACGCCTTGAGTGAGCAGCCATTGTCCCGGATGGGAACTCCAGTCAGCCAGCGGATCAGCACGTTGGCCACCTTAGAGGGGATCTTCCGCGTCACCAGACGATCACGTCGATTCTCACGGTATCCGGCGACCAGATCGTATCCTTGCTCCAGCTTTGCGATCAATGCGGGAATGTCTCCCGGATCGTTCTGAAGGTCTCCATCCATCGTGACGATGATATCGCCCCGGGCGTGGTCGAACCCGGCCTGGGTCGCGGTCGATTGACCGTAGTTGCGGGCCAGGCGAAACACGCGGATGCGAGCGTCGCGGTGCACCAACCTCCGCGCCTGGGCGTAGGTCGCGTCAGTGCTCCCGTCATCGACGAGGACGAGTTCCCACGACTCGTGCGCGGGCATGGAACGACTGACTGCTTCCGCCAACGGAACGACGTTATCTTCCTCGTTGAACAATGGACAAACGATAGTGATCCGCGGCTTCTTCATCATGTGATTCGACTAGAAGCAATGGCCGTGCCGGATTGTTACGGGCTTCCGGAAACCGCTAACCTAATGAACAATGCGTCGTGCGCGCCAAGTCTGAAAGGCCCATGTCAAAAGCCTGTCGCGTCCACACCACAGTCTCCGGGATTCGAGCGGGAACCCGGCCGCCACCGCCACGGTCTCGCTTCGTCGGAGCCCAGTGAGCGGCCGGAGCGCAGGGCGTACCCGCATACTTCTCACCGGGTATGTGCTGCTGATTCTCATCCTCACGCTGACGCCCTCGCAGCCCGGCACCGCCACGTCCGGGCTTTGTCTCATCTGTGGCGAGCGCGGGTTGGCCGATGCGATCCTCAACGTTCTTTTCTTTATCCCCCTCGGCTTGTTGACAAGGGCCGGTTTCGGCGCTTGGGCCCCTGCAGTCATCACGTGCGCATTGCTGTCGGCGGGGATCGAGTCGATCCAGGTATTCCTCCCGGGCAGGGATGGCAGCGCGGGCGATCTTCTCTTCAATGCCGTCGGTGGAATGGTCGGCGTTGCCATCGTGGCGCGCGCGCGCCGTTCACGGGAATCGGGCGCGGGTGTCGCCCCGGGGGTTGCGCGGGCGTTGACCTTCGTGAGCGGTCTCACGCTGGGCCTCACCGGTTGGGCTTTGGCTCCCAATCTCGAGCCCGGCGAATACGTATCGATGTGGATCCCGGAACTAGGCCACCTGGCCCCGATCGATGCACACATCGAGGAGGTTCGGCTGGCGGGGTTTCACGTACGGAACGGGCGCTTGAGTGACCCGGAGGTCATCCGGGCTCGGCTGACGCGAGGGAGCCCGTTGGTGATCGTGGTCGACTCATCCGAGCCCGCGCGGGGAGTAGGCGGACTATTCGCCATCTACGACGATCGCCGGCGCGAGGTCGTCCTCCTCGGACGCCACGGCGATGATCTGGTGTACCGAGTGGAACGCCGAGCTTCCTCTCTCCGGCTGGATGTCCCGGACATTCGCGTTCAGGGGCTGTTCCCCCGCGGAGGGAGCGATCGTCTGCGAATCCGCGTGGAGCGAGACCCCGATGAGCGGGGAGGAGTCTGCCTGACCTGGGGGGCTCCGGAGGGGGGCGAGACGAGGCACTGCGGTCTGGGTCTGACCCTCGGGCGCGGATGGGCTCTGCTGTTCTATCCGGAGGGGCTGGGGGCAACGGCGCGGGGCATGCTCGACATCGGGTGGGTTTTTCTGTTGCTTGCACCCACCGGCTTATGGGTCCGGCGCCACCGAGAAACTGCGTCGGTAGGTGCGGCAGCAGTTGCACTCATGATCACGATCCCGGTACTCACGGACCTACTTACGACACCACCCCACCTGTACGGAGCGGGGGCAGCCGGGTTGGGCGCCGGCATGCTGTTCGCGCGAATGCGTCTGCGGGACACGGCGCGCATCCGTCCCCGGTCTAGGACGCCGGCGTGATCAGGCATTCGACAAGCTCGTCACAACAAGCCTGGATGCGATCGAACACGCGCTCGAAGTCGGCGCGGGGCCGATCGATGGGGTCAAGAATGGCACGGCGATGAATATGTGCAGGGTCGAGGTCACCGAGAAGAAGGATCGGCCCGTCGAACGAGCCGAAGAGCGTGCGGAGGCGCGCTCTTTGCCTGGTATCCATCACGAGAACGAGCTCGGAACCGTCAAGTAGCTCGTCGTCGATCAGGCGGGAGCGATGCGTAGACAGATCGAAGTCCCGTGCGACAGCGACCTCCTGCGCGTGCGGTGGCGGCGGCCGGCCGGGCAGGATGAACCCCCTCGAGTCCACCCTCACGGGACGGTCCTGGCCGCGTAGCCGGCGATGGATCAGTGCCGCCGCGAACGGGCTACGGCAGATGTTCCCATGACACAGGACGATGAGTCGATCTCCCCGCCACGTCCTAGCGCGTTTTCGGGCAGCGTGACGCCTGAGGGGGTGGAGGAGGCGGTCCGGGGCATGTCGGATGACCCGCGCCACACTTCTCATCGACAGGGAGAGTGCATCGGACACAGAGACGTGAGGCAGCCGGATCAGGCGGGCACGTGCACGGCCAGCAAACGGATCACCTCTCGAACGGCTCGAGCCGCAACGGCATCGGCGTGGGCGAGCCCTTCCGGGCTTGCGTCGATCGGGAGAACGAGCCGCACGAGGGCCTCATCGGTTCGTCCGCGAAAGAGGGCATCCCTCAGTAAGTCCAGCTTTATGGTATACTCGTTTGCCGCCACCCGACCCCGTCCCTGATACCAATAGTAGACGAGGGCCCTCGCCCCCGATTCGTGCTCGACCAGGTAACGGTTCACGTGGCTCGATCCATACACCGTCGGGGTCCTGATCCGGTCATGTCGGAGCGGCTCCCAGCCCGAGCCCGGAAGACAGTTTCGCGGAGAGTGAATGCTCGCGCCCTTCGTCTGCTGGCCGTAGAACGCAACGAACAAGCTCATGTCTCGGCCACCAGTATCCTGGTAGGAGCGCAACAGGTAGTCGTCGGGGCGTAGGAAACTCAGCTCGTCCCCACGCAGCTCTTCCTCCTCCTGCAACTCGAAACCGCCGACTTTCTCCGGGAACGCAGACAGCGGGACCGCTGGGGATTGCTTCCCGGCTGGATGTACAGTGAGTCGGCCGACGAGACCCAAGGCCAAGACGACGACCGGCAGGAATGGATGGATGGCCGACCGCCTCATCGCCGTGATCCCCAGGTTCTGGAGCCCGTCATCTCTCGAGCCTGCGGAATGAGAGGGTCAGGAGCCCAACCAGACCGAGGGGCAGGAGAAAGACCAACCCGCCAAAAACGGTGTGCATCGTGCCCTCGGTAACTTCAGGTCCTACGTAATACACTGCGAACCCCGTCCCGAAGACCCGTAGAGCGTTCGCGAGTATCGCGGCCGGTACAGCCAGCAACAGCAGCACGAATCGCGTTGACGTCCATTGGAGCGTCGTTCCCCCAATCAGGAGCGTGAGACCCAGCAGCGCCGACAGAGAGCGAAGACCGCTACAGGCCTCAGCCACGAACAGTTCCTGTCCAGGGAGCAGGATGATGTTCCCGGCAAGTGCAACCGGAACATGTCGGAACTCGAGCAAGCCGACCGCGATTCGAGATGCGAGGAGTTGAAGCGGGAGGGTGAGTGAGTTGAGCACTACCTCCGGCAGCGGAATCGTGAAGGCTACGAGAGCGAACGCCAACCACCAGGCGTGCACTTGCTTCCAACCGCGATAGTAAACGACGACTCCAGCCAAGCTCATGAGGACCGCGATCCGCCCTGTGAAGAACTCGGCCGCGACGCTCGCCGCAAGGAACAGGAGGACACCGCCCGTTAGAATGGCGAGCCCGAGTCCGGGACTCGGCTCCGTGTCGGTCGTTCGCGAGCGCCACGCCAAGTAGCAGGCGATGGGCAGAAGCAGAAACCCATGGCCGTATTCGGAACTCCCAACCCAATCCCCCAAGAGCCCCAGCATCGTGGGACCGAATAAGAGGACGAAGGTGCCGGCCACAGGGGCAACCACCACAGCGCTTCGGGCCCGCGGCGGGAGGCGCCCGCGCTTTCTCCGCAGAGCGTCGGGCGATCGCGTTCTCCCCGCGGTTCCGGTGACCGTGGCTTCCGCGCTCATCGTATTGTGCGGCAGGCTAGGATCGTCTGCTGCGCCAGGCGAACACGGCCAGCGCGATGAGCGTGGTGGGGTAGACGACCGATTGGACCGCGTGCCGTATCACGTTGCGGCGTAGGCCTTCGACCGCCTCGGCCGGTGTCTGCGAGATCACCGCGGGGGCCAATGTCGCAAACAACACACCGAGCGCGATCAACGCCAGTGCCCCCGTAGCCAGCACCCAGGCGAAACTGCGCATGGCACCCGTACCGAATCGGGGGTGCCGCGCGGCCCCGTAGGCGATGAGCCCGAGACCGAGCACGGGCATCGGGAGTCCATCGAAAGTTCGGCCGACGGTGGCGAACTCCCACGCGACGCTGTCCAGTCGAACCGGGATCCACAGCAATACCAGGTCCACTAGCCCGACGACCACGAATGCCGCGCCAAGGACCATGGGAATCTTGGCAGCGACGCGTGATCGATCTGCAGCGCGCTTCGACTCACGCATCACCGTCACGTGGAGAGATCTTCCTTACTCGAAGCTCAAGGCGCCGTCGCAGCACGTACGCCGCCGCCCGCTTCACGTGCGCTCCTGAGCGCAGTTTGCGCCTCCGCAATCTGCACTAGCGCAGCGACGCTTTCGCGCGGTGCACGCCCAGCCGGCCCGTTCATCCCGGACCTGCCCGCCACCGCCAGCCCCTGGAGATCGAGCTCGATCGTTCCGGCACTCAATCCGTCCGGGTCGGTCGCGGTCCTTCCGGCCCACTCGGTGCTCGACAGTCGGCGAATCAGCGACTTGATCCCGGCAATCGTCGTATCGTATGTGACGATTGCCAGGTCTGCCTCCCCGATCCAAGCGGCCACATCTGAGCCACGGGTGTGTCGGTGCACCAGCTCCGCGGTCCACGATCGTTGCTCGGCCAAGAGCTCGCGATCCACGGCCGGCTCCGTGGGTCCGATGACCGCGCAACCGATTGTCGCCTTTTGTCGACTGGCGAGCGAGCCGAGGACTCCAAGGACGTTAACGAAGCCGCCCAGCGCCATGGTGCCCGTATCATCGTCGGTCCTGGCGTCGTTTTCCGCAGCCCCGATCAGACGCCCGATCTGAATCAGGCGACGCAGCTTCTCGACTAGCAGACGCGATCGAATCGGCTCCCGGATGATGTCCCACGCCCCGGCGCGCAGCGCGTCCGCCTCCTCCGCCTCATCCCAGATCGCGGCCGAATAAACGAGAATCGGCACACTGCGCGGAAGAACATGCTTAAGCAGATCGCTGCACAGCTCCGGTAGCGAGCAGTCGGGAAGTCCTTCGTCGATGATCACGACCGCCGGCGTTTGCACCGCAGCTTCGTGCCGGGCCGTGGCGACGGATGCAGCGTGCCGGAGCCCATACCCCTCGGGCTCGAGGACGGCGCGCATGGAGGAGACGAGCCAACTACGACCGCTGGCGAGGAGGATCGGGGCCCTTTGGGAAGCGGCCTTACCGCCACCGGTTGTCATGGGAGCGGTACCGAGCGAGTCCGGTCGCCGTGCCGGAACCCACCTATTCTCGCTCACTCCAACGCTCCAACATCACGGGCAGGGTCCGCAGCATGATCCTCAAGTCGAACGAGAGTGAACGCCGACGGAGGTACTCGAGGTCGTATTCCAGCTTCTGACGTACATCGTCCAGCGTCTGATCGGGGTCCTGGTTCACCTGCGCCCAGCCCGTGATACCGGGCGGTACGCGTTGACGCAGCGGATACTCCTCGAACTCGCTTCGGAGTACCTGCACGAACGAGGGTCTCTCCGGCCGCGGTCCCACGATGGACATCTCGCCCCGGAGGACGTTCCAGAACTGCGGGATCTCGTCGAGGCGGTAGGGGCGAAGGAACCGTCCGACCCGCGTGACCCGGGCATCCTCCCGGGTCGCCCAGACCGGACCCGTGTGGTCCTCGGCGTCCTCGTGCATCGTCCTGAACTTGTACATCGTCGCGGCGGTCAAGACCGATCCGCAGCTGTCGGTAGAAGACAGGCCCACGGCTGTCCAGCTTGATAGCGACCACGATCAGTAGAGCGACCGGTGAGAGCAGCGTGAGAGCGAGAGCGGCTAGCGTCCCGTTGACCAAGCGGTGAAACCGCCGGCTCAACGTGGGGCCGCTCGACACCGGAGGCTGGGGACCCTCCGGTAACTCCTCGACCTCGCTCGTTTCGCTCGATCCGTTCATCGTCGCCCCGGGCTCGTTCCGCAGGGTCCACAGTACGCTTGGTGTAGTCGACTCAGCTCGCATGAACCCAAGCGCCCTTTCTCTGTCCTTCACGGGTCGGTCCGCCTACGACGGGCGACACCAACACAACACCGGTCACGGGCAGCCGGCGTCGCCACCGAGATGCTCGGCACTCAAAGCCGTGTGAATATTAACGTGAGTGATACCGCCAGTCCGACTGCGCCCAACAGGAACCTTCCGATGCCCGGTCCCTTGGTTGGGACGTAGAGCTCATCACCCGAGATCACACCGAGCTGATCCAGGGAGAGACTCTGCCACACTACCTTGGGTCGGGCCTGTGCGACGCGCTTGCCGAGGCGTCGGAATTGGGCCTTGTCGACATTCGCGGTCTGCCCGGGACCGCCCGCTTGCATGATCACGTCCGAGACCAGACTGGAGCCGCTTACGTTGAAGAATCCCGGGGCCCCCACATTCCCAAGCACGCCGATTCGCTTCAGAACCTCGATCCGCACCCGAGGCTCGCGTAGGTAGCGAGCGAGCTGCAATGTGATGGACTCCTCGGCCTCCGAGTAGAGGACTCCCTCCAGGGACAACGCGTCGATATCCTCCAGCTCGATCTGCCGGCCCGGGGTCACCGTGAACTGTCCGACCCACTTGGTC
>JBDHHV010000105.1:0-12379 GCA_039589195.1 Gemmatimonadota bacterium
CCGAACTGCTCGGGCTCGAACGTCTCGCTCAGCAGCCAGGCGAGAACGCGAAGCTCCTCCGGGGTCGGCTCACCGTCCGATTCGACGTTGAAGCAGTACTCCGTGTCGACACCCGCGATGTCCGGGGAGATCGTGCGACGCGCGTTCTGGAGAAGTGCCTGCCGAGCAGCGTGGGAGAGGCCGGGAGTGCGGTAGAAGTGGAGAAGCCCCATGCCCGTCGATCGAATGCCGGTCTTTGAAGGTCGCCCGGGTCCGGCGGCTGGCCGGGACCGTGTGAAGGGGCAAGGTATCGTTCTGGGGTGGATTGAGCGAACCAGTTGTGATTACACGGTTTACAGACGCACCGGTGGCGGCCCGGAGCAGCGAGCTGGCTATGGAGCGAGCTGGCTATGGAGTGATCTTAAGGATCCGGTCGTCGTCCGAGGCCGGTCTGCCGCGACCATCGCGGTTGCTGGTGGCCACGTACACCTCGCCGGCCGGGCCCACCAACACGTCGCGCAGGCGGCCGTACTCGCCCGCGTACAGGGCTTCTCTCGCCGTGACGCGCGTCCCGTCCGCCGAGAGCGTCAATCGGAACAGGGTCGAGCCGCGCAACGAGGTCACGAGCAGACTCCCCTGCCACCCCGGAATCAGGTCCGACTCGTACACCGCCAGGCCGGACAACCCCACGGTCGGTGTCCAGGCGCTCATCGCCTCCTGGACTTCGTGCTCCGCGCAGAACTCCTCTTCCGCGGATGATTCGCCATCGCAGAAGCCGTGCACGGCAGGCCACCCGTAGTTCCCACCGATTCGGATCTGGTTCACCTCGTCGTTGTCCCCCGGACCGTGCTCGGCCGAGTACAAAACTCCCGTGGTTGGGTGGAACGCGAGGCCTTGCGGGTTGCGGTGACCGTACGAGTAGACCGCCGAGCCGAACGGGTTCCCGGGCGCGGGTCGGCCATCCGGGGTGAGGCGAAGCACCTTACCGGCGAGGGACTCGAGATCCTGGGCGAGACCCCGTCGCCCTGCGTCCCCGGTCGTCATGTAGAGAAACCCGTCGGGACCGAACGCGAGCCGAGACCCGTCATGATTCCGGGCTCCCGGGATGTCGCTCAGGAGAACATCGGGATCGCTCAGCCGGTCGCCATCGAAGCGCATCCGTACGAGGCGATTACGAACGCTCGACCGGCTGCCGTACGAGTGAGCGAAGTACACGTAGGGCTCGCTCTCGAAGTCCGGGTGAAACGCCATCCCCATGAGGCCGCTCTCGCCCGCCTCGAGCACATCGAGACGACCCACGTCGGTGGCCGCGCCCGTGGATGGATCGACGCGCGAGATCCTCCCCCCTCGCTCCGTTACCCAGATGACGCCGTCTGGCCCCCATGCGAGGTCCCACGGTGTGTCGAGCCCGGACGTCAGGGTCGCGACGTCAATGGGAGCGGTCGCGGCGGAGTCACCCGTCCGATCGGCTATCGGGCCTGCGACCGGGTCCGTTGCGCGCACACCGAGGCTCAGACCGACGGCCCCCACGATGGGTGTCGCGAGCAGAAAGAGTCGTGGCTTCATGCGGACTCGGGGTTAGGGTGCGTTCAAGACAGCGCCGGTTTCAGCTCCCGTGCTACGCCTCGACGCGATGGAAGCTCCAGCCGTAGTGGCTCGCGCCCCGACGAGTCCGCTCCCGCAAGCGGTGTGCGGGGAATCCCTCCCCCGCGAGGTCAGGGGAGGTTGGGGGAGGTCAAACGTGAGTGGCCCTACCTGAGTGGCCCCACCCGAAGGGGCCACTCACGTCCAGACCCTCCTAGCGCTCGATGAGGCTGATCGTACCGTCGCCCACGCGCACCGACAGGCGTGGTCCGCCGCCGTTCAGCGTGCCCTCGATGTGGCGGTTCTGAAGCCGCACCGGCAGCGCGAACGCGTCCGCGATGCGGAAGCTCTCGCCGATGATGTCGATATCCGCTCGGATCGATGGGTTGAGGTGCAAGCTCACGTCCCCATCTCCCGTCTGAATCTGGAGCCCTTCGAAGCGGGCGATCGCCACCTGGACGTCGCCGTCACCCGTGGAAGCGCTCAGCACCCCCGTCAGTTCCTCGATGAGGATATCTCCATCCCCGGTCTGGATTCGGGAGCTCTCGGTTTCGAGTCCATCCGCGTATACGTCGCCGTCGCCGGTCTGGATCCGGACCTGTGGCCCCGCGACTCGCTCGAGGGCGATGTCTCCGTCTCCGGTCTGGAGCTCCACGGTTCCTTCGATCGACTCCACCGCCACATCCCCATCGCCCGTCTGTACGTCCACATCGAATCGGCTCGGCACGGTGACCTCGACGCCCATCCCCAGGTTGTGGGGGTGCTTCCACCCGTCTCGGTGCCGGCTGGGAGTCGTCGTGATGCGCAAGCCGCCGCCCGTCGCGTCAACCGCGAATCCCAACTGCTCCAGCACTTCCTGCGCGGACGACGCGTCGGCATTCATGCTGACACGCACGCGCGCCTCCGAGCCCGGGGTCGTGGCGACCCTGACATCGGAATCGCCGAGCTCGACCACGAGCCGGCCACCGGAGGAGACGTCGAACGTCTGATCGTAGACGACCTCCTGTCCCCCGGATGAGTGGAACTCGTATTCGACTGCGTGGTCGACGGTATGCACCATCGCCGGAATCACGGTCGCGATGAGCAGCGCGAAGCCACCGGCCATCGTCAGGGCGATTATCAGGTCACGGCGGGGTCTGTTCCGCAGCCATTCCAGCACCGGACACCTCCGGGTTACAGGTACGTGGGTGACCCACTGCTACGTCACTACAAGGAGTACGATGCCCCGTGCGCCCGATATGGTTGGAACGTGGATCGGTCGGCGACGCCGGGCGTGCCCGCCCGCTCAGGTCTTGGTCGGCAGGATGAAGTGGTCCACCACGTTGCCGAGGTCGATCAGCGTATCCCGGGTCCAGCCGGTGGAGGATGGTCTGGAGGAACTCGTCCGAGGGCAGGAGCGAGGCGACCGAGACCCTCTCGTTGGATCGCGACCCGGCCCGCCGGTACGGGAACCGCGCCCACCAGCCGAGCCTGATCCGTATCTGGCTCCGGATGAGGACGACGTCGATGCAATCGACACCGGCGCCGCCGCCGCCGAACGGCGTCTCCCGCCACTCGTAGTACGCCCTCAGATCGATCTTGCATCCCATATCGCACCGGACAGTTTCGAGCCGGGGCGGTCGAGCTCGCGCGGGCGCCCCAGGGCTCTCTCAGGTCGTGGCGGGGTCAGGCACCACCGGATTCGGCTCCACCGGATCCGGCCCCACCGCCACCGGAGAGCTTCCCGTACACCGTGCCGACGATAAGCCAACCTACCAGGAGCACGGCGATGCTCGCGCCGGCCGCCACCCAGCCACGCATCCCGTTCAGCGGATAGTAGATGTCCACGAGGACGATCTGTGAGAGGGCGATGATGAGGGCCGCCTTGACAGCATTGCCGGTGATGCCGGCCGCCCAGTCCAAGAGGTAGACAAAGAGAATCGCAGCGACCGCCAGCGCCAGCCACTGTGCGAGCGGCTCACCCGGCTGATCGTTCGCCATCACGGGGCCGAATACGAAACGTACCCCGAGCCAGAAGACGATGAATGCTGTGATGGCCGTACCGACCATCGCTTGGACACGTGAGCTCATGAATCAGCCTCCTTGAAGGGGGGAGCAAGGAGAGAGGGCATGGCGCCCGCGCGAAGCTGACGCTCAGGTAGTCCCTGAATCGTTCCGCCGCAAGATGTGCCACCCTTCTCGAAGTACCTCTATGGCTTCCCCGCCGTCGTCGCTACGCGATCCGCGACACCTGCCGGCTCCTCGTCACCGCCGGCGCGACTCGTGTGCTTCCAGGCTCGATGAGCCGTTTGGGGGTCTCGTTGCGCCTCTTTACTTGAAGGAGGAATCAAATGAGCTACGCAAACAGCGACAGCCTGACTCGGCGCTTGGACCATATAGACGCGAGCGTGGCCCACTGGTTGGCCCGCCGCGGTGTGACCTTTCTTCGCGTGTCAATCGGTGTCGTGTTCCTGTGGTTCGGGGCCCTCAAGCTGTTTCCGGGGCTCAGTCCCGCGGAGGGTCTCGCCGGACAGACCATCCTGGCCCTTTCTCGGGGACTGATCGACCCGGCGGTTAGCGTGCCGCTGCTCGGGGTGTGGGAATCACTGATCGGGATCGGTCTCCTCACTGGGAGGGCCCTGAGGTTCACGATCCTGCTGCTCCTCGTGCACATGATCGGCACAGTTACGCCGCTCGTGCTGTTTCCGGGCGACATGTTCGTTCGCGAGCCGTTCGTCCTGACGTTCGAGGCCCAATACATCATCAAGAACCTGGTCCTGGTGAGCGGGGCGCTCGTCGTCGGCGCGACGGTGCGTGACGGTCGGCTGCGGTCCCAGCCGTCGAGAGGCCGAGCACGGGCTTCGACCGGCCGCGGGGTCACTCCTCGAGCCCTGGGAGCGACGGCATCGAGAGTACACGCGGAGCGGAGGGTCAAGCGGTGGCTCGCAGACGATGATTGGGTGGCTGGCAAGAGCCTGATCAGGATCGACCGCTCGGCGTGATCCGCGGCCGGAGAGCGGGCTCCTCTCGGAAGAACCCGGCCTTCGGAGTCAGGATGGAACGGGCCGCTACTCCATCCACTCGCGGATCTGTTCGACATAGTCGGCCTCGAACTGGACGAAAAACGCGTAGTTGGCCTTGAGCGGCTCGTCGAGCCTCTCGCTCTCCCGGACGATCTCCTCTCCATCCAGGAAGACGGTCCAGTCGATCGTGGCGCCCACGGTCGCGTCCGGAATCCCGAGCTCGAAATAGACGTAGGTGTCCGGCCCCACGTCGACGGAGCGGGCGTACGAGCCGGGGTCGAGCTCCTCGGTCACGTAGGTGCCCGCCTCCTCGTCCTCGTCCTCATCGTATTGCGAGAACGTCGCCCGGAGCATCGCGGGTCGATTGACTTCGAATCGTAGGCTCAGGGTGCCCGCACCTCCGCCGAAAGCCACCGCTGGCATTCGATCGAGCTCGGTGTACTCCTCGCCTCCTTGACCCGGGCGCGACATCCAGACCAGCGCGGCGACCACGCCGAGCACCCCCACAAGCAGCTTCTTCGCGCCTTTTTGCAGTAAGCCACCCATCGTCCACCCCCAGCCCCTTCATCGTGCGCCTCGCAGCACACACCGGTACGCCGTGCTGCCGCCTCCTAACCGCTTGACCGCGCCGGTCACCGGCGCCCGCGGACAACCGGGACGCTGAATGAGCAAGAACAAAGCCAATCGGGTGTGCATGCTGCCATTGTGCCGCCGGGACCCCGCCCCACCGGAGACTCCGGTGAGGCGGGAAAGGGGGGGTCTACCGCCCGGAGAGATCCTCGAGCCGGCCAATCGGCAAGTCATCGGCCGCGTCTTTCACATCGTCCATCCGGACGTTTCTACCATCGAGCTGCACGATGAAGCGCTCTCCGACGATGAAGCTCAACTCGGCGGATCCGAGGTCGCCATCCCGCGACTCAAACTCCTCGTACGCCGGGTAGCCCTCGTACTTCGTCGTGCGCTCGTAGCCTCTGTCGGTCTCGCGGTCCACATCCAGGCTGAGCCACGCGGCCATCCCCATGGTCGCGAGACCGCCGAATCCGCCCGTGTCCGTCACCGAGATCTTGATGGACCCCGGACCCTCTTCGGCCTCGTACCGGGCTTCCGCCGTCGAGAGGACGAACCCGGCTGCGCCGGCCCGCTCACCCTCGTGGCTGACACGGGGCAGGCCCGCCACCTCCTCGGGCAGGAGTCCCTTGAGCTCGCGGAAGTCGACGGGATCGACGCGCTCGCCGCTCGCCATCTCCTCCGCGGCTTCACGGATCCCATCGATGGCACTCGCGAAATTGTCCGCGGGCGATTCCGAGGACCCCCCATCCCCACCACACCCGAACAGGCCGACCGTCAACGTGGCACAGACGGCGGCGATCGAAGCCGTGCGGGACTGCTTTGTCATATTCAGACTCCTCGCTGGTGGCTACGCGACTCCATGAGCTGTTCTCCGAAGGCCTGACGCTCGGCGAGCTGCTCTACTCGCTTCTCGAGCGATCCCAGGGCATGAATGATCTCTTCGTACCCGCCCGGCGGCAATTGCGGCGTAGCCTCGCTGGGTTGAAGCCGCCCCTCCACCGCTCGCGGGCCGCCTGCTCGAGGAGGACGAGCGCTTCCGAGATCTCGCTCCCGCGGTCGATCATGAAGGACCCGATGCTATCGTCTCGGACACATCCCCGCCCGCGGAGGGCGGGGCGGGCACCTCCGCGGCCGCCTTCCGATCCTCGAGGACCTGCAGCAGCGCGGGGAACAGGACGATCGCGCTCACCAGCGTCATGAACAGGCCCAGGATCGCGAGCTTCCCGATCGAGACCAGTCCGGCATGGCTCGCGAACAGGAGGCCGGAGTACCCGACCATCGTGGTGAGCGTCGCCATCCCCACCGCGAGACCGGTGCGGCTCAGCACCAGGGGCAACGAGCCCGGGCCCTCGCTTCGATACCGGTGGTACACGTGCACTCCGCTATCGACTCCGATGCCCACGATGCTGGGCAGCACGACCAGGTTGAAGATGTTGAGCTGCCAACCGAAGGCCGCCATCGCCCCACCCATACCCACCAGGCCGATGACGAGGGTCAAGACCACGAGCGCGCCTCGCCTCAGCCCCTGAAACTGAACCGCGACGATCAGGAGCACCACGAGTAGCGACAGGGCCACCGCGAGCCGACCCTCACGGAGGATCATGGTGAGCATCTCGGCGATGATGATGTTCGAGCTCGCCGTGTAGAAGATCTTGCCCGACCCGATCGTAATCTCGCCGACGTCCTCCCGGAACGCGATCGCGTTCCGGCCGTCCTGCATCCCCACGTCGGGATAGACGAGCACGAAGTCACCGATCTCCCCGTTCCTGTCCACGAGCCGCCGCCGCTCGCTCTCCGGCAGGTCGTCGACCGTGAACGGCTGGTCGACGGCCAGGTAGCTCCGCAGCTCCTCCAGCCGCTCCCGATCCTCCCCGGAGACGCGATCCCTCTGCGACTCGACGAGGGCGCGGGTCGCCCGAATCCGCTCCAGCCGGACCGGCTGATCATCGGGGACGAGCGCCAGGACCGAAGTGACCTGTCTGATCGTCGGGCTGAGCGTATCGCGATCGCGGCGCGACTCCAGAGTGTCCATGACCGCGCGCATTTCGCCTCGCGTGTCGGTCAGGACGATCGCCGGCGATCCGGACCGGATGTAGACGCCGCTGGTCATCTCGCTGGCGACCCGCCTCGTGGGAGTGATCGCCCGAAGCTCCGTGAAGTCGTACTGGAAGGTCACCTTCGTCGCGGCGAACCCGGCCGCGAGCACCAGCAGCAACCCGATGGCCAGGACGCCGCGGGCGTGCGGGAATCGGCCGGGCTCGCCCACCGCCTCCGCGCCTGGAGCCGGCCGGGGCGCGATTCGGAGCCACCCGCGACCATCCACGACGAGCGTCATCGCCGGCAGGACGACGACCATCCCTACCCACGCCAGCAGCATACCCGTGCCGGCGATGAACCCGAGCTCGGAGAAGCCGCGGAAGTCCATCAGCAAGAGCGAGTAGAAGGCGGCAGCCGTCGTGAGGGCCGTGGTGGCCAGCGCCGCGCCTGTCTTCAAGACCATTTCATCGACGGCCTCGAGGGTCGTCCGACCGTCGCGCCGGGCCTCCCGGAACCGAGCGAAGGAGTGGATCCCGTAGTCGATCGCCAACCCGAACAGGATCACGTACAGGAATCCGGTGATCGTGTTGAGCTGACCCACGACGAAGTACGTGAGTCCGAACGTGCACGCGAGCGATGCGGAGAGGGAAAGCGCGATGAGCAGGGACGCCACGAAGCTCCGGAAGTACAGCGCGATCAACAGGAAGACGGCGACGATTCCGTAGACCGCGGTTCCGACGATGTCCCCCCTGATGATCTCGTGCTCGTCGACGCTGTTCGGAATGTTCCCGGCGAGAAGCACGTTCAGAGAAGGGTGAAAGCGCTCCGGCCCCACGTCGCTCACGATCCGCGCCACCTCGTCGCGCATCTCGCGGTTGTGCGAGATGTTCGTGCGCCCGGCGGCCGCGTAGACCTGCATCACCAGGACCGTGCTGTCCGCGTTCATGTAGTAGGGCTGCGGCAGTCGATCCCGGTATCGGTCCTCCCAGCGCTCGAGCTCGGACATCCCCGATTCCTCCGTCTCTTCATCGGGGTCGCCGAACAGATCGTCCACCACGAACGGGTTGGCCTCCTGCCGTTCCGCTTCGATCGCGTCCTCGATCGCGCGGTGCAGGGAGTCGAGCTGCGCCGGGTCGAGATACAGGAGCGCGTTCGTCTCGTAGAAGGCGACGTCGCGCTCGAGCTCGACATCGAGCACGAAGGGGCTTTCGAGGAGCCGCGGATGCAGCTCCTCGGCGAAGCGGACCGCCGCGGCGAAGTCGCTCGTGCCGATCACGACCCGGACGCTTCCGGTGCCGCCTACCACCTCCTGTACGCGGTCGAGGGCCCGGACGCTCTCGTAGTCGCCGGGCAGGAGCTCGGCGAGATCGCTCTGGAGCCCCAGCCGGGAGGTGAAGTATCCGCCGACGACCGACGTGAGCAGGGCGGCGACGAGAATCCGTCCCGGATGTCTTCGGACCGCGTTGGCGGCGATCCGGACTCCGAGCGTTCGCATGGCGCGCTCCCCCGGCCCCGGGCGCCTCTCCGAGGCCGCGTTAGGAATCTTCCTTCAACCTGTCACTGACGGGATACATCGATGAAGTCGGCCCGCTCGGCCTCGACAAGGAACCCCGGGTCGGCTCGCAGGTTCCCGCAGCGGGTTCGCCCTGAAACGTCGCGAGTGCCTCGGCAATCACGCGATCCCACGCGCCAGCGGGCGGGATGAACGGCACCCCCCGAAGCATCGGGGGATTCCCCCGCCGGCTCGACTCCCCAGCCGACTCGACTCCCCAGCCGACTCATCGATCCAGGCCGAGATCCCAGCCGCTCAGCGCTTCGAAATCGGCCAGCGCGGCGCGCCAGCCGGCGATCGCGCGGTCGGGAGTCGCGTTCGCGAGCACCCACTCCCTGGGTCGGTACTCCCGGCTGGCGAGCGATTCGAGAAACCTCCCGGCCTCGGCGAGGAGGTAATCGGCGTCGCGAAACGCCCGTTCCGGGTCGACCAGGTACACCTCGGTCGGTCCGTCGGCGTCCAACATGAGACCCACGCGCGTGAAGAGACACGGGAGGTTCATCGCCATCGCCTCGTTGCACACGAGGCTGTTCCCTTCGTAGCGGCTGAGGTGCAGGAACGCGCGCGCGCGGCGCATTCGGTCCGGGACTGCCGACGGCGGACACGCGAGGGGCTCGAGCGCCCAGCCCTCCAGCGCGCGCGCCAGCCGCCGGATCACCCGCTTGCCCTTGTGTCTGGTCCTGGCGTCGTGGAGCAGGAGCGTCGAGCCGTCGTTCTCGAGACGCCCGTCGAACCGCTCGGGGTCCACGCAGTGCCGGATCACGCGTCCGCCTTCTACCCCATGAAGCTCCCGGAACGTCCGCACCACCCATTCGGCGTCGCCGACCCACAGCGTGTTGGGACGGTTCGCGGCCCTCGCCTGCCTCCGGGCCATCAGACGATGACCGGGGGCGCGCGTCGCCGCCTGCTTCACCGCCGCGACGCCGTGCTGAAATCCGATCACCGGCACGGGTGAAGGCCAGTCCAGCACGTACTGGTTGTCGCAGACCACGGGCGTTCGCGATCGGACCGCTCGATCCGGATCGCGATTCCGTGGGGTCATGAACTCGACACGCTCGAAGCACAGCGCGAGATTGCGGGCGAACGTCTCGACCCCGCCGCTGCTTCGCCGGGGATCCTTCCCACCATAGTGGATGACCGAGATCGGGATCTTGTCCATGTTCTGCGAGCCGTCGTCGAGGAGGATCCCACCAAGTCCGGCGGGCACGGGCCGGGGACGAACGTGCCGGGCCCCCGTCATCCCGCCCTCGCCGTCGCGGCACACTCTCGCGAGCGCGCATCCGTGACGCAACTGACGAAGCCCGAGCAGGCCGGCGTCCTCGTGCTCGGGAAGATCCTCGCCACGCTCTCGGAGCTGATCGCGCCAATCGCGCTCGTCCGTCTGCTGCCGAAGGTCGAAGTGGGAATCCTCGCAGAGGTCCTCCTCATCTACACGACCCTCGCCCTGCTCCTGACCACGGGCTTCCCGACGACCGTCCTGTACTACCTGCCGGGGCGGCCTGCCTCCGAGCGACGGGCGATCGCGTGGCAGCTGGCGAAGGTCATGACGGCGCTCGGCGCGATCGGTGGCGCGCTGCTCCTCGCGGTGGGCCTGATCAGCGTGTGGGCACCGGATGCGTTCGAGATCTTCGCGTCGAGCGTCGGGCGCGAACGGTCATCGTTCCTCTATCTGGCCGGTCTGGCGCTCTTCCCCGTCGCCGACGTCCCCGCCCGAATGCTGCCGAACCTGTGCGTCGTGGAGAATCGTCCCCGGGCCGCCGCGTGGGTCGGGGTCTTTCGAGGCCTCGGGATGAGCGCCGGCGTGCTCATTCCCGTGGCCCTGACCGCGAGCCTCTGGTGGATCGTGGTGGGGGTCACGGTCTTCGGATTCCTGTTCGGGGTCCTGACGCTGCACTACCTGCGAAGTCTGTACAGCGGCGTCCCGCGCATCCCGTCGCCCACACGAGTGAGGGATCTGTTTCGGTTCGGTGTGCCGCTGGGCCTCACGGACGTCGTGTCGAACCTGAACGGCAGGGTCGATCGCTTCCTGATCTTCCTGCTGTTCACGGAGGCGACGTTCGCAGAGTACCAGGCCGGGGCCTGGCAGATCCCGATGATCACCAGCATCCCGTACCTCGCGATCATGGCCTACGCGCCACAGCTCACCGAGCTGTTCAAGAATGGCCGGACCGAGGACGCGATCCGGATCTGGCGGGAGGCGACCGAGAAGATCGCGCTTCTGGTGGTGCCGATCGCGATGGTCTTCGTCGTCGCGGCGGAGGAGATCATCGAACTCCTGTTCACGGCGGACTACCTTCGAGGCGCCGCGGTCTTCCGGTGGTATGCGATCATGACTCTCGGTCGCGTGACCGCGTTCGGCACCGTGATCGCGTGCGCCGGAAGACCAGAGTTCCTCCCCCGGGCCGCGGCCATCGCCATGGCCTCGAATATCCTGCTGAGCGTCCCTCTCGTGCTCTCGATCGGCTTCGTCGGGCCGGCGCTCGGGACGGCGCTCGCCTTCCTGCCGATGACCCTCGCGTACACGTACTACATCGCGCGGGCAGCCGGTCTCCCGTTCGAACGGATCTTTCCCCTCGCCGCCTACTCGAGGATCCTCGGACTCGCCCTCGTCGCCGCGGCAGGGGCGCTGCTGTTCAAGTGGACCACGGACGCGGGCCCCGCGGTCGCGTTGGCCGTGGAGGTCACGATCGTGCTCGGGGCGTTCTCCCTGCTGGGGACGGCCGTCGGGATGATCCGGGGGTCAGACTGGCGCTTCCTCGTGGACTGGTTCCGGTTGAAGGCCCTCAGAAACCGGCGTGGCGGCTGACAGTGACGCCGCATAGCGTGTGTGCTCCTCCCGGAGAAGCGGTCATTACTCTGCCGCCACAGCACCGCGCGATCCGCTGACCAGAGCAGCTCACATGCAAGGGGTCATTCGACAACTGGGCTCATACGCGAAGGCCGCCATTGGAAGGGCACTCCTGCCGGAGCCTGACGTCGACTGCGCGACGGAGAGGTTCGGATCCGACTATGGCGGCTGGGAGATCGTGCCGACGAATATCACGTCTCTTTCGGTAGTGTATTCATTCGGCGTGGGGGAGGACGCATCCTTCGACGTCGCGTTGATCGACGAATACGATCTTACGGTCCATGCATTCGACCCTACACCCCGGTCGATCGAGTGGGTTTCGCGCCAGGGCTTTTCGGATCGCTTTGTAATGCACGAGTACGGCATAGCCGCATTCGATGGTGCCGCTTCCTTTCATCCCCCGGAGAATCCCGAGCACGTCTCCCACACTCTACTCGACAGGCCAAAGACAAAGGCGAGAGCGATATCGGTACCGGTCCGAAGACTGAGCACGATCATGGCGGATCTGGGGCACGACCGTATTGATATCATCAAATTGGACATAGAAGGGGCCGAATATGACGTAGTCGCCGACATCAGCGCGTCCCACATCCGGCCCCGGCAAGTGTTGGTGGAATTCCATCATAGGCTGCCCGGCGTCGGCGTCAAGAAGACGAGAGAGGCGATCGCCCGGCTCAGATCCATGGGGTATCGGCTGTTTTCCGTCGCCGACTCGGGGGAGGAGTTCTGTTTCATTCGAGGTCCCTGCTAGGCCCAGCAGAGAACGGCTCGAATGCCTGTCGCACAGGCCTTGCTTCCAATGGGCGA
>JBDHHV010000106.1:0-20262 GCA_039589195.1 Gemmatimonadota bacterium
CTTCTCCGAGACGAGCGCGTCAATGAAATTCAGCCAGGGCTGATTCACGCACCATGGGTCCTCTCCCGGCGTGTCGCTTCGATCGGGCAAACAGGTCCAGCCGTTCGTGCCTTCGCGAAGCACGTTTCCGTCCCAGTCCTGCACGGTGGCGTTCTGAGACAGGGATGCCGGTCCGGCATCGGTGGCGCTGTTCACTTTCTGCTGCGCGGTCAAAGGCATCGCCACAAGCAACGCAAAGCACAACGAGATCAATCGTGAAGCTTTCAAGATGTTCTCCTTCATGAGGGAGCCGGGGATGACGATATGGTCGTTGCTCACAGTCGTTCGACCACGAAAAGGCAGTCGAACGCCGCCGTAGCCGGGAAAGCGCTGAGGTTGACGGCTCCCGACAGCCTGGCGGTCGCCGCGAATTTGGCGAACCGGCCCGTGCCCGCGATCACGCCGTTGGAGCCGGCGGTCGGGATGGCTCCGGTGATGTCCGTGATACCCGGAGAGCCGTGGGTGACCGGCTGTACGGAGGTCAGACCCTGTGTCGTGAAGGTGTGTCCGCCACCGAAGTCGAACGTGGTGGTACCTACGACCTGGACTCCGCCGTTGGCGAGGCCGAGAACCGAGATACAATCCTTCGCGGTCCCGACCTCGCGATCGATCGTCACATCGATCATCGGAATGGTGTAGCAGAACGCGTCATCGTTGCCGGGGATCAGATTGTTCGGATCGGGGACCGTCTCGTCCGTCTTGTCGGCGGATCCGAGAAGCCGAAGCACCATCGGCTTCGCCGACGGGCCCCGAGCGAACGCCGGAGCCGAGGCGTCCGTATCGGTGGCTTCCGGGATCCCTTGCGGGGTCGCATCGCACCCACCGACGAGCGCGACCAGGGTAAATAGCGTCGCAATTTTGCGGTACATCATCATCCTCCATGTTCGGTATTCCAGTCGGTTTATCGGCCCGAAATGACCTGAACGGCCTCATCGGTCGTCCACAGCGCGCTCGCCATGAAGCGGAAATTCGTCATGGCGGACTCGTAGCCGTTCAGTTGGGGGATCTTCGCCGCGGCCGTGGCATCACCGACGACGGCGACCTCGAAGCCCTGCTCGAGCAGCTCTCGCATGTGTGACTCGACGCAGAGGTTCGCCGACATGCCCGCGAGGATGATCTTGTCGATCCCGCGCTTGCGGAGCTGAAGCGCGAGGTCGTTGGTCTCGGGGCCGTACACCTTGTGCGGGCTCGTCACGACGGTCTCGCCGTCCTGGATGAACGGCTTGTACTCCTCGAGCCAGTCCGCTCCGGAGCCCGCGAAGCCCTCCAGCGAGAGCGCGTCCACGCGGTCGAACATCCCGATCTCGTGCATCAGGACCTCGAGGGCGCCACCGAAATGCCAGCCGTGATCCGTGGGGTAGTAGTAGTGCGGCGATACGAACACCTGGACACCACGCGCCTTGGCCGCCTGTAACAAGCGCCCGATGTTCTCCACGGTGTTGTTCTCGGTGACGCTCTCTCCGACGACGCCCCACGTCACCCCATCGGGGCTCAAGAAGTCGTTCTGCGGGTCCGTGATGACGATCGCGGTCCGCTCGAGATCGAAGCTCAATCCGGGGTCCGGGAGCTGCGCGTATGCCCCGCTGGGCGCGAGCAGCGCGAATGCCACAGCCGGCATGCCTAGTGTCGCGAGTTTCATCTGTTCCTCCATTTGTCTTCCGTAAACGGTCAATCCTCGGGCTCGATTCCCTGTCTGGCTCCATCCGCCGGGCGATCCGGCGGCTGGCGGCGATGATCGGGCGGAGATCGACTCCGCAAGAGGTCCTCGATCGCCTCGCACAGGCGACGCGCATTGAACGGCTTGAAAAGAATCGCGTCGATGTTGGTCTCGAGGGCGCGCCGGCTTACCTGTCCCGGCGTTATCTCACCCGTGATCAGGAGCACGGGCAGATCGTGAAAGCGGGGGTCGTCGCGGACCGCCTCGCAGAGCGCGAAGCCGTCCATGCGCGGCATGAAAGCATCGCACACCAGGATGTCCGCTCCCTCCCGGCGGAGCCGCTCCATGGCTTCGACGCCGTCCCCCGCCGCGATGACACGGTCGATAGGCCCACCCTCCGCGAGTACACAGTGGCGGATGTAAAGCCTGAGTTCCCGGTCGTCATCCGCCACCAGGAGAGTCAGACCCTTGCCGTCGGATCCGTTCTCCTTCTCGTCCTCAGCTTCGAGCGAGTCGAGAATCTCGACTTCGAGGCGCAGCCCGTCCGAGATGTCTCGGCGTCCCCCACCGGCCGCACGATGGATCGCTTCGGGCTCCTGAAGAGGCTGTGGCTGTGCCATCGACGTCACTTCCCGGATTCCGGGGCTCGGGGCCAGACTACGCGCCGTCGAACTGGGTGATCGACGGACGGAGCGTGGAGCTCGACGAAATAATGGTGGGGTGGGGATAGACAGCGGTAACAGCGAAGGCTCGCGTTTCGGTCTCCACGTCGCTTGAAACGTGGAGATAAGGAATCGAGGCGCTACGTCATGACTGGACGGCCTGGCCGTATGAAGAGGGCGGCACGCCGTACGCTTCCCGGAAGCACCGGCTGAAATGTGACACGCTCTTGAAGCCGACGGCGTACGCGATCTCTCCCACCGATCCGTGTCCGCCTGCCAGCAGTTGGGCGGCACGCTCCAGCCGCATGGAGCGGATGATTTCAGAGGGGCTCTGCCCGGCAATATCCATGACGTGCCTGTAGAGGCTGGACCGGCTCTCGCTCATCGCCCTCGCCAGGGCACGCACATCGAACGTTTCATCCGAAAGTCGGTCTTCGACCGTCTCGCGTAGCTTCATCAGGAAACGGTCGGCGGAAGACTCGACCGGGATCTCGGTCGGATGAAGGATGGCCTCCCGAGACAGCCGCTCGCGCAGTCGCCGGCGTGTCTCGATCAGATTCCGAACCCTCGCCTCGAGCTCGGTTACGTCGAACGGCTTGGTCAGGTAGTCCTCGGCCCCGAGGTCCAGCGCCTCGAGCTTGTGCTCCGGATCCGCCTTTGCGGTCAAGAGGAGGACCGGGACATACGCCAGCTCCCGGTCGCCGCGAAGCGCCTTCACGAGCTCGAGCCCGCCCATTCGGGGCATCATCACGTCGCTGATGATGACATCTGGAAGCGCTTCCCGCGCTCGGATCAGGGCCTGCGAGCCATCTTCCGCTTCGACCACTCGATACCGGGGCTCGAGGTGCTTGCGCACGTACGCGGCGACCTCGGCATTGTCTTCCACGATGAGAACGGTGGGCACGTCATCGGATTCGACATCCGTCCCGTTGGGCTCCGGATCCGTGGGAGCGGTCTGCGACGCCGCACCATCGACTTCCAAAGAGCTGGTGGCGAGGCCCGCGAGGTGAGGCCTCTTCGTGGTCCGGTCCGGCGGAGCCAGCTGGTCTCTCGAGAGGTGGTCGGAGCCCGTGGGTAGCCATACCGTGAAGCTCGTGCCGAACCCGGGAGTGCTCTCGACTTCGAGACGACCTCCGTGCAGCTGGACCAGCTCCTGAGCCAGGGACAACCCGATCCCTGTTCCCGCCTGTCGGGTCTCGCGCGACCCGTCGGCCTGATAGAAGCGCTCGAAGATGTGTGGGAGCTGGTCGGGGGGAATCCCCGGGCCCGAATCTCGCACCGACGCGGTGACCCAGCCGTCGGCGGCGGACCCCACCGTGGTCTGGATTGCCCCTCCCTTGGGCGTGAACTTGAAGGCGTTCGACACGATGTTGGCGAACACCCGCTCCAACAGCTCGGGATCGAAGAAAATAGGGACGGGTTCCTGCGGCGCCTCGAAGCTCGAGCGCACCTGTCTTCTTTCCGCGAGCGGCTCGAACGCTTGCATCATATCGCGAAGGAATCCCGTCAGGTCCTGCTCGGCGGCCCGGACGCGAACCACTCCGGCCTCGAGCTTCGCGACATCCATGAGCTGGTTGACCAACCGAAGGAGTCGACGGGAGTTACGCAGGCTGAGCCCCACCTGCTCGCCAACCTCGGGTGCGAGCACCCCGTGCATGCCGGACTCGAGATCCTCCAAGGGACCGATCGTGAGGGTCAGAGGGGTCCTGAACTCGTGCGAGACATTGGCGAAAAAGTGGGACTTGACGGCGTCCAGCTCCTTTAATCTAGCGGACTGAGCCTCCACGGTCGCGGTTCGCTCGGCCACCATCCTGGAGAGCTCGAGAGCCCTCGTTCGGTGCCTACGATCGCGGATCCGAAACCCGGTGACACCGAGGAGTAACAACCCGCCCGCCATCGAGACCTTGAACCAGACGGTTTCGTGGAAGAACGGGGCGATCGTGAGGCTCAGCGGCCGCTCCACCGTGTGCCAGACGCCGTCCCCCATCGTCGCTCGGACGTGGAACGCGTAGGACCCGGGTGGGACGTTCGTGAAGAATGCCATCCGGCGATTCCCCGCCTCGACCCAGTCATCTTGAAAACCTTCGAGGCGATATTGAAAGCGGAGATTCTCCGGTGCGCGGAAGGTGAGGGCGGTATACGCGACTTCGAAATCTCGCTCGTCCGGCTCGAGTCGTACGGGTCGCGAGCCGTCCGCGCCCGGTGGTGCGTGCGGGAGGCCATCTTCCGGCTGGAGGAACTCGATCTTCACGGGGAACGGAAAGTCGGTGCGACCGATCCGCGCCGGATCGACAACGGCCACGCCTGCCTGTGTCGCGAACCAGAGACGGCCGTCACTGGCCACGATCGCCGGCGACTGCACGCCACCATTGGCCTCGCGGTTTCGGAGTCCATCCCGTTCCGTGTAGGAGATTGAATGGATGCGGTCGGCTCGGCCCTCCACAAAGTCTTCGAGCTCCGACTTCAGGACCCAGAAGATCCCGCGATTCGAGCTCATCCAGAAACGTCCACGCCCATCGTCGAGGAGCGCGTGCACACCGTCGTCGTAGAGGCCGTCGCCCCGCTGGACCACCGTGATGCCGACCTCGTCCAGTGGGGGAACGCCTTCGGAGGTTCCCCGTGGGAACTCGAGTCGGTTCAGACCGCGGTCCTCCGTACCTACCCAGAGCACTCCGCTCGGATCTTCATGGATAGAGCGGACCAGATCGCTGGATAGTCCTTGCGCGCTCGTGAGCGCCTCGATTCGCCTGCCCGAGTACCGCGCCAGACCGCCTCCGTTCGTCCCGAGCCACAAAGACCCATCCCGCGCCTCATGGATGACCCGGACGAAGTCGTGCGGCAGGCCGTCCTCCGCGCCGAAGTGTGTAACGGAGCCGGCGGAATCCCGGTAGACCCCCTGATCGGTTCCGATCCAGATGTTACCGGCCCGGTCCTGGACGATGGCCTTGACCGTATGTCCTCCCACGTATTCCACCCGTCGGGCACACCGGAACTCCACGACGACACATGCCCCGTAATTGATCTGACCGATCCAAACAGCCCCTGATCGATCTTCGAGCATCGTCTGAGGAAGGGCGGGTAGCCCCGTGAGGAAGCGAAACGCTCCATCTTCATGGATTACGGTCCCGCCATTGATCGAGCCCAGCCAGATCCTTCCCTGCGAGTCCTCCATGATCGAGTACACGTTGGCTGCACTGCCCTCGGGCTCGCCGTACACCTCGAACGCGGCCGACTTGAGCCGATGAAGCCCGTCGGCCGCGATCCACAGGCTCCCCTCGTTATCCAGGGCGAGACCCGCGACCGGAAACTGGCCGTCGAACACCAGTTCCTCGTTTCGGTATACTCTTCGGTCGATGGCCAACCACCGATCCCCGTCCCGAGACTCGATCAGGATGATGGGCAAGGAGGTCCTCGCCGAGATCGTGCTGTTTCGGAGCGAGAGGCGGCCACCCACGAGATCGAGCAGTCCCTGATCGCTCACGACGAGAAGAGAATCCGCGGAGAGCGCTCGAATCGCCCGTACGGTCGTCTCGCCCACACCCTCGGCCCGCACCGGGTCGAACGAGACACCTCGTGACGAGACGAGGCCGGTCCCGGTCCCGAGATACATCGTCCCATCCCGATCGACGGCGAATTCCGTGACGTGACGGCTCAGTCGCGGATCATCGGCGGTTACGCGGGTGAGCGAATCGTCCTTCCACCGTAGCGCTCCGAACCCATCCGACCCCACCCACACGGCACCGTCGCGGTCCCAGAACAGCGGGCCGCCTGCCTGCCCGAACGACGATCCCGGCAACTGCTCGAGCTGCTCGCCTCGGAAGGCGAAAATCCCGCGGTTCGTCGGCACCCAGAGTGTGCCGTGCTCGTCGAATTGCAGACGGACGATGGACGCGCCCCGGACTCCGGGGAGGGCAAATACATCGAAAGCGCCGCCCCGCCACCTGACGACGTGGTCAAACTCGGCTGCCGCCCACAGCGTACCATCGGGTGCCTCGGCAATGTGCCCGAATCGATTTGTCGGCAGCTCGGGATTGGTGGCCGTGTTGAAGACGGAGAAGCGCGCCCCGTCGAACCGGATCAGCCCGTCATAACTGGACAGCCATAGGTATCCGTCGCTTGCGAACGCGACTCCTGTCAGGTGGCTGAGCGGCAGTCCATCCTCGATCGTCCACACCTCGTGGACCGGGGTGCCGGACCCGGTGGGGGAGGAGGACGGTTGGGGAGAGCTTTGTGCCAGCGCGGCCGAAGGGAGCAAGACGAACACCAGTGCCAGCGCAGCCCCGACCGGAGCGCTTGCACGGCATCGCGTCCCGTTACTTTGCGACATCAGGGACTCCCGGCCGGTGTCCAGAGCGACGTGTATAGCACCCTCCACGATCGAGATCTAAACGCAGCCCGGCTACGGTCGGGTTCCCCGCGTCTCGCGGCCGGCCATCCCGGCAGGTTTCGCCTTCGTGCGAGCTATCCCGCTCACCGTGGCCGCGCCGGTATGGTACGTGCTGACGCGAGCGCCCGCTCCCCCCAGGGTCTCCTCGGCCGATAAGGGGTCGCGAAACGTTACGACCTGGAGGTAGTCCTCGTGGCCGCTTCGTGGATTCGCGTTCCGGATGACGGGGTGAGTGCGTCTCGTTCTCGTGAAGGACGAGGGCAAGCTCGACGCGTCCGTGCAGGCGGTCCGACGAGGGAAGTGAGCGGCCGGCTCTCAGGGGCTGCTGTCCGCCCTATCAGTGGATAGCTGGCGCGCCATCGCCTCGAGCGCTGTCCGTCGCTCCCCCGCCTGGGCGGACCCCGAGTGGAGGAACGGACGCCAGTGATTCTCGAAGGCTGCGAGCTCCGGTGGCCAGCGCTCGCCACGCACGTAGACCCCGCCTTCACCGTAGTGCCTGTAGTCCGGTTCCCCGTACTCCGCGAGGACGATCCGGGTAATCTCGCCGGTGGTGTAGAAGATCACATCATGCCACAGCCGGTCCGGGGCCTCGCCTCCAGCCGCCTCGAACGCCTCTCGGATCGCGGTCCGCAGCGGAAGCTCGAGCGGATCTAGGTGCGACGCCTCGTGGAACACCAATTCGAGCGCCTGGGGCATCCGGTTATCCCCGTCCCCGCTCGCGATCGTGATGCGCCCGCCCGTCGAGTAAGCCCCGACCGGGTTCGCGTACTCGACGACGTCGACCGCCACCGGAGTATCCGGCCAGCGCCCGCCGTACGCGGCCTCGAGACGAGGAATCACCGCTTCCTCGATACGGCCGAGCATCGGGATGACCGATGCGATCCAGTCACGACTGCGCTCGTCGTGCCCGTTCCACCAATGATGGCGATAAACCGGAAGCGCCGCCTCGACGGCTGCAGCCAGGCCCTGGTCGCCCTCGGAGATAGCATTTCGGGGGCCGTTTCCCGCAGCCCAGTCACGCACGGCGAGGAGCCCGGCATCGAACACGAGGCTTCGACCGACAGCTCCCGCATAGGCTTCGACGGCTTGGGTCCAGACAGCCTGCTCGTCGGCCCCGAGACCCGACCGCCACCCCTCACGCTCCTCGAGCGTCGGCGCATACGGGGGCCACTCACCTGCATCCGCAGCGGCCCAATCCAGGAGAAAGTGATGCAGTGCGACGCGTGGGTCGCTCAGAAGCTCGAAGCGAGCGGTCCGAACCGCGGCTCCGGTGTCGCCGAGTTGCGACTCCTGGGCGACCGGCATTTCTGTGCCTGGATATCCGGCGCTCTGGACGCACGATGTGAGGATCGGCAGGGCGATGAGAATCAGCGGTCGCCGCATCGGCGTGGCCTCCTTGCGCGGGCTACGTGGTCGTTGTGCCCATCAGCCAGGGCTCGTCGGGCGGCCGTCCCGGACCCACACGTCGCCGTCGATCATAACCGTGGCATCCAGGAAGAAGTTCCAGCGTACATACCCCCCACCGACGTCGCCCCCGAGCTCTGAGTTATCACCGAGCGACAGGCGGACCACACCTGATCCGTACCCGAAGTATGGTAGCCAGGGATCCTCCCCAGGGACCGCGAGCAGAGGATTGAAGCCGAGCCCGAACTCGCGGAACGCTCGCGCCTCTTCCGCGACTCGATCGAGCTCGGCTTCGACCAACGCTTGGCCCATGCTTGCGGTGATCCGGGTGATGCGGCCCGCGTCGAACTCGAGCCGGAGGTCTTCCACGTCTCCGCCCGACCACCTCGACTTGGGGAAGACGATGACACCTCGGACTGTGCTTTCGATCGGCGCGACCCGCAGGGCGCCCGGGGGAAACTCGATGTGGCGATCGATGATGACGCGCCCGGTCGTCGCGCGCTCGCCCGAGACGTCGCCATCCTGAAGGTTCACCGGACGGTCACCGATGCGGAATCGGATCTCGGTCCCCGCGGGTGTGGTGACACGGATCTCGCCGGCGCGGGCCGCGACTTCGAACGCGCGTTGCTGGGCGGCCATCGCCGCATAGTCCAGGTCGAGGATCGCGCGGCGATACACCGAATCGGCTCGCGCATCCTCTGTAGGCGTCGCGACGGCTTCGGCACCGACCGGGATCGACCGGTCCTCCACCCGGTAGGCGCCAGCCCAATGGAAGTGCACCGCCCGGTGAGTGGGCAGCGAGCCATCGAGCAGGTCGTTGAACGCCTCATAAGACGGGTCCGCACCCCCAGGAAGCATTACGCCAACCGGCACGTCGCGTAGCAACTCGCGAAGTCCCGCTCGGTCCCTTCCGCGCGACGCCGCGACGAAGGCCTCATCGCCTGCGACCCCGTACGGGCCGTCGGGCCCGAGCGTCCCAACGTAGATGCCACCGGCTCGCTCGACGGCCGCGGCGAGCGCTTCCGGCAACTTGTCGAAGAGCCCGGGGCGGCCGGCGCCGAAAACTCGCTCCCCAGCGGATAGCTTCAGGTGCCGCGCGACAAGCTCCATGAGCGGCTCCCAGCTGGCCTCTCCCATGGCCGCCGCGGCGGTCTCGGCCGATGAGGTATCGGCCGGTCGGGCAGAGTCGACTTCAGGTGACGCACAACCGACCGTGATCAGTGCCATCGTCAGGGCCGATTGACCGGATCGCGCCAGCAGCCCCGACAGCGCTCTCCTTTGATCCCGAAGCGTCGTCATGCGCTTACTCCTTTTGGGGGACGATCCGAAAGCGGACCACGTACGGGATATCGAGCTCGTCGTGTACGACGGCCCATATCCGCTCGCCCTTGATCGCGGGGCGTGGGCTCGTCGCGAACCCTCCTGGCGCCTCGAGTTGCCCGAGGTATGTGCCATCGGCGCCGAACACGTCGAAGCGTGTGGGCTCGCGCCACTCGAGGGGAGGCGGGTCGTTCGAGCCGGGGTCCGGCCGATCGATCTCGTCGTCCGGGATCCGCTCGGCTTGCGTATGGAGATGGACCCACAGCCGCCCGTCGTCGTCCACCCTCAGGCTACGGAACGCGGGCTTGGTGTCCGGGATCACCGGTCCATCCCAATCCCAACCGGGCTCGACCTGTCGCATATCGTGGGTGATTCGCTCGCGCTGATTGGCTCTCTCTCCGGACGACACCGGAACGGGCTCCACGTGGCGCTGGATTCGCAGCACTCCTGTCTCGCGCGGCACGTCGATCGAGTAGCTCTCGGGATCGCCGATCACGAACTCTCCATCGAGCGACAACGTCTCGACCTGCACGGGCCAGAAGGGGACGGAAGTGGTGGATCTCCTCTGGGAGTCGCCGCTCGTGAACTCGGCGGTGAGCCTTGGAGCGCTGCGCTCGGCGGTGGGGTAGGGGATCGTGTCGCGCGGTTGTCCGTCGGGCCCGTAGCGCGCGAACGAAAACCGTGCGCCGTCCTCCACGAAGTCGAACACGAACACGTACACGTCCCCGGCACGATCCACGTACAGCGGAGTCGAGGTAAAGCGGGAACCGCGGATCCGCCATTCGGTCTCGTACTCCCCGTCGGGCCCGAACAGGGTGATGCGTGCGTTCGCCGGATCCCGCACCAGGATCCGCCCGTCCGCGAGCACGGCGAGCCCGGAATCCGGCTGCTTGAGCTCGCCGGGCCCCTCGCCCTCGTGACCGATCTCGCGCAGGTAGGTCCCGTCGGGCGAGTACGCGCGCAGGTGTGGGCCCTGCTCGTCCAGTACGTAGAGGGTACCGTCCAGACCGGTGGCGATGGCCCTGATGCGGCCGAACGTGTACTCGTCGGGGCCGTCGAGCCGACCGATCCGCACCTCCTCGACGAGTTGCGCGTCCCCCCAGGCGCTGCCGGACGAGGTGCGCACGATGATCGTGTCGCCAACCGTGTCCCGGGTGGCCCGAAGCGTGCTCGATTCACGGCCACCCTCGCTCGCGCACGCGGTGAGAGCGACGACCAACGCTCCAATGAGCGGATCGAATCGTGGGCGCATGAGTGGCGTCTCCAGGTCAATGCAGGGGTCGAGCGCGGTCGACGCTCGATGCGGCACGGGTCAGTTGCGCAAAGACAATGATGTCTGCCACGCCTGATTAGACACCGCATGACGCCTGTTACGTTGCGGCTCGTCAGGGTCGCCTCGCGAACGCCCTTCCGCCGACGGAAGCCGATGCAGTGGCCGCTCGGCTCGAGGGTGGCCGTCTTGCCGCGCCCTCGCTGCTCCGGTACGAGCTCCGGACGCGTACGCGAAGAAGATCCGCCGGTACCCAGGCCAGCGGGCTAGAAGTTGACCGCCGGCGCCGGGGTCGACACCTCGGTGGGGCGCTGCGGGGCCCCGCCGTTCGCGTGCAGGTATGCATGCGGGTCGTGGTGCAGAGCTCCGTCGGGGAGGAAGTCCCACAAGGGCCCGAGCTCGCCCTTGACCCGGTCGCGGTAGAAGTCGGGCAGTCGGTCCGTTTCCCCCTCGAAATAATCGCGGAAGCCCCGGTCTGTGGCGATCCGGTCCCGGAGCTTGCTGTAGTACTCGATCCTTCCCCGACCTTCGGATGAAATCGCTCGCACGACGTTCATCATACGTGGGATCGCGCCGCCGTTGGCTTTCAGCCGGCGCCACACGAGTGGCTTGGAGAAGGCGTATCGGGTGAGATCGATCACGTGGTCGTAGAACTCCAGCCACTCGTAGTTCATGGGCCGGACGTTCATGGCGTGGTTGTTGTTGAGGAAATGGAACGGGAAGCCCAGCACCCGGTCGTTCTTCTGATACTCCAGGTTGAGGGGTGCGGCCTGTCCGAACGCGGTCAAAAGCGAAAAGCCCGGGAACGAGCCCGGCGAGAGATCGAGAAACCGCTTGGTCAGCTCGAAAGGCTCCGCGCCTTCATCGCCGTCGAGCCCGAGCACGAAATTCGTCTGCAGGTACGGCACATGTCGCTGGAGCATGTTCGTGTGCTCCGCTACCTGCTCGACCTTCTCGAGGCCCTGCTTCTTCCCCGTCTTCGACTTGTTCCCGAGGTCGTACCACGATTCGATACCGGGGAGCAGCCCCTTGAACCCGTTCTTGGCCAGCCGCTCGACGTGTGGCTCCGACAACAGCGACAGGCTGCTCTCCGCGATGAAGTCGATGCTTCCTCGCGGGATGGCCTCCTCGATGGCGTTCATGTAGTCGTCGAATCGCACGCCGAAGTTCGGATCGTGCCAGCCCACCTTCGGCCGCTTCAGCTTCGTCAGCAGAAACCGGAGGTCCTCTTTCATCTCGTCGAAGTCGAGGGGCTGATACTTGACCGTTGAATCGATGCAGAAGCTGCATGTATAGGGACAGCCCAGGCTGCCGAGCATCGGGACGATCTTGAGGGTTGGCGCCTTCCGCAGCGTCGGCTCGATGAACTTCCACCGCGCGCGGACGCCGGGAAGCGAGAGGGGCTGTTGGGTGGATGACAGGTGACGGCCCATCGGTCGCTGCGGGGCGCACTCGTCGAGAACTTCCCTCAACACATCCCGGTCCGTGAACCCGAGGACGTAATCGAAGTACTTCTGCGCGTCCTGCGGATAACAGCGTGCATGCGGACCGCCGAGACACGTCACGACCCCCCGTTCGCGGAACATGGCCACGACCCCCCGTTCGCGGAACATGGCGCTGATCGCATAGGAAAGCTGCGCCGCCTGCGAGAATGCGCCGATGATGAGGAGATCGATGTCATCGGGGAGCTCCTCGGTCAGGTTCTCGAAGCCCGTGTAGCAAACCAGGCTCACCTCGTGGCCGTCCTCCTCGCACCAGACACCGAGGACCTGAGGCATGATGCTGGCTAGGTTCGCGTTCATCACGCGGGCGTACAGCGCTTTCGTGGGGGCCTTGGCGACGAGGTCGATGATGCCGATTCGCAGCTTGCGCAAGAGCGGTCTCCCTGGGTCTATTCGCCGGTAGAGGGGGTGGTCACACGACCACCGGTTGCGTTGGCGATTCGCGGTCTGCGGGCGCCCGATGCCCATCGCCTCTGGTAGGAGCCTCGAAGGCCGGAGCGACTATACAACCTGTAGATGGCACGCCTTCAACCTACGTTGATTGGGCCGCGGGCGGCAAACGGGGTTTCTGGGGGCGTCGATCAGCTCGGGGTCGTCGAGGGCCGTCCCCGTCGTATCGGCCGGCGAACCCTGCGCAGGGCGGGCACCAGCACGGGCAGGCGCAGCAGGAGAAGGACGACGACGATCGCGACGAACACCAACGGCTCGCGCGTGTCCGCCTTCACCTTCCAGAAGAAGTGGAGCGTACCCAGACCGGCGGCCACATAGACGAGTCGGTGCAGTCGCTGCCAGTTCCGGCCCAGACGGCGTATCCACCCCCGCGTGGACGTGATCGCGAGCGCCAGGAGGATGAGCCAGGCCGCGAACCCGACCGTGATGAACGGTCGCTCGGTGATGTCCTCGAGGATCATGGAGAAGTCGAACCACTGGTCCAGCACGACATAGTTCGTGAGGTGCAGGCAGATGTAGAAGAATGCGAACAGGCCGACGAGCCGGCGCACCCGCACGATCGAGTGCCAGCCCGTCAATCGGCGCACCGGCGTGATGGCGAGCGTCACCGTCAGCAGCACCAGGCCCCACCACCCCGTCCGGTCCTGGAGCGCTTCGATCGGATTGGCCCCCAGCTCCCCGCGGGTCGCATCCCAGCCCAGCCAGGCGGCCGGCAGCAGTGCCGCTATCCAAATCACGGCCTTTGCAGCGACCCAGCCCCTCTTCGACAATCGCATCTAGAAAGAATCGCTTCTCGGACGATCGCATCTAGAAGAAGCGACGCAGGTCCATGTCGGAGTACATGTGGCCCACCTGGTCGGCGTAGCCGTTGAACATCAACGTCTCTTGCCTCCGGAGCTTGCCTAAACGGCGCTCGCTCGCCTGGCTCCAGCGTGGGTGGTCCACCTCGGGGTTCACGTTGGCGTAGAACCCGTACTCGTTGGGGGCCGACAGGGCCCACGTCGTGCCCGGCATCTCTTCGACGAAACGGATCTTCACGATCGACTTGATGCTCTTGAAGCCGTACTTCCAGGGGATGACCAGACGTAGTGGCGCGCCGTTCTGGTTGGGCAGGTCTCGGCCATACACCCCGGTCGTCATGAGCGTGAGCGGGTGGTTGGCCTCGTCGAGCCGGAGTCCCTCCACGTAGGGCCAGTCGAGCACGCCTCGTCGCTGTCCCGGCATCTGCTCGGGGTCGTGGAGCGTCGTGAGCTCCAGGTAGCGCGCCCTTCCGGTCGGCTCGACCCTGCGGATCAGCTCCGAGAGCGGGAATCCCCTCCACGGGATGACCATCGACCAGGCTTCCACGCAGCGGAGTCGACAGACCCGGTCCTCGAGCTTGTGCGGTGCCAGGAAATCCTCGAGATCATAGACGGCGGGTCGCGCGACCTCGCCTTCGACGGCGATCGACCACGGCCGTGGTCGAAGCGTGCCCGCGTTCTTCGCCGGGTCATCCTTCCCGGTCCCGAACTCGTAGAAGTTGTTGTACGTGGTGACGCTCTCGTACGGCGTCAGCTCCTCATCCATCTCGGACCGAACCCCGCTCCAGTCCGCTTCCTGCGGTCCTTCGCCAGCGCCGGCCGGCACCGCGTCGGCCGTGCGCGGTGTCGCGTCGCACCCCGCCAGCACGCCGGGCGCGAGGGCCGCCGCGAGCCCGAGCTGTGCCGATCGCTCGATGAAGGAGCGGCGATTCAGGTACACGCGCTCGGGTGTGATCTCCGATGAGGGGATGTCGCTCTTCTTGTGGACTCGCATGCGGATTCCCTGTTCTCTCCTTCAACGCGTCGGCCCCGGCGCCGAATGAACGGTGATCGTCCGAAAACGATAACCGTCACAAGCAGATGCCAGACCACGGGAGGACAGCTACTGAGTTTCTACCTAACCACCCATCGTTACGGATGTTCCCACCCCGGCTCGCTGCCGGGGGCCGATAGAGCGGCGTTCCACGGAACGTGGCGAGGGCACCTGAAACGTCTTGTTGAAACGGCTTTCCGGCGTGGACCGGGTCTCGGGTCTGGCGAGCGACTCTCTCCGGAAACGTGCCCGGCTCCTCTCCCGTACGGTCCTCATGGCCGCGCGAGACCAGGGAAGGCGCCGCGTGAAGGTGGGCAGGTCTCGACGAGACACGGGCGGAGAGAGAAACCCGACGCGAGGAGGTACACATGAGCTCGGTGACTCGAGAGCTCGCTCTGGTCGTTCGCAAGCTGATCCGAACTCCCGGGTTCACCGTGATCGCCGTGCTCACGCTGGCCGTCGGGATCGGCGCCAACACGGCGATCTTCTCGGTGGTGGACGGCGTCGTCCTCAAACCACTCCCGTACCCGGACGCGGACGAGCTCGTCGGTCTCTGGCATACGGCCCCCGGCCTCGATCTGCCGCAATTCGAGCAATCCAACACGACGTACACGCTGTATCGTGAACGGGCGCAAAGCTTCGAGGAGATAGGGCTCGTCGGTCGCCGCACCATGACCCTGACGGGGGAAGGCGAGCCGGTTCGACTATCGGTCGGAACGGCCACGGCCTCGCTCTTTCGAACGTTCCGGCTCACTCCGGCACTGGGCCGCACGTTCTCCGAAGACGAGGACGACCCGGGCGCTCCACAGCTGGCGGTGTTATCCCACGCGTTGTGGACCGAGCGGTTCGGGGCGGATGGGGGCGTCCTGGGGCGTGGGATCACGCTCGACGGGGAGCCGTACGAGGTAATCGGTGTGATGCCGGCCGGATTCCGGTACCCGAACGATGTCACCGAGATCTGGGTTCCGCACGTGATCGGGCCCGAGGATCTTGGTCTGGCGAGCTTCAGCCCCTGGGCCATCGCCCGGCTGAAGCCAGGTGTGAGCGTCGAATCCGCCGCCGCCGAATTGAACCAGATTCTCCCACGCCTGCCCGAGGAATATCCGGGCGAGATCACGGCGGGGATGATGGCCAACGTTCGCATGGCGGCGACGATCAACCTCATGAAGGAGGATGTGGTTGGTGACGTGGGGCAGCTGCTCTGGATCCTGCTCGGGACCGTAAGCTTCGTGCTCCTGATCGCCGTCGCCAACGTGGCGAACCTCTTTCTGGTGCGCGCCGAGGGCCGGCAGCGCGAGATGGCCGTCCGCACGGCCCTGGGGGCCGGACGCGGCGATCTGATCCGTGCCTACCTGACGGAGAGCACGGTGCTCTCCGCGGTGGGGGGGATCGTCGGCATCGGACTCGCGCTGGGAGGGGTGAAGCTTCTCGTGGCGATGGGGCCCGAAAATCTCCCGCGTCTGGGCGAGATCGGTGTATACGGAAGCGTCCTCATCTTCACGGGTCTCGTCTCGCTGCTGGCCGGTCTCCTGTTCGGCGCCGTGCCCGCCCTCAAGTACGGCCGACCCAACCTCGGGGTGGCGCTGAAGGAGGGGGGACGCGGCGGATCGGTCGGAAAGGAGACTCACCGCGCGAACAACTCGTTGGTCGCGGCGCAGGTAGCGCTCGCGCTCATGCTTCTGATCGGATCCGGGCTCATGGCGCGGAGCTTCATCGAGCTCCGGAGCGTGCACCCCGGGTTCGACGCCGAGAACGTGCTCACGCTGAACCTCGCGCTGATCCCTACCGAGATCGAGAGCCCCGAGCAGGCCGCCGGCTCTTTCCAGCGGCTCCTCGACGACATCCGCGGGCTACCAGGCGTTGTGGAAGCCGGGGCATCCACATCCCTGCCGCTCCAGGGGGGGTGGAGCAACAACGCCATGGTCGTGGAGACGCGACCGCTCCAGGAGGATGAGGTCCCTCCCGTCGTGCGCACGAACATGGTCGCGCCGGGCTACTTCGAAGCTATGGGAATCCGGCTCGTCGAGGGACGCACGATCGAGCGTCGGGATCACGAGCGGCGCACGGGGAGCGTCGTAGTGAGCCGCGAGCTGGCGGATCGATACTGGCCCGGCGAAAGCGCGCTCGGGAAGAGGGTGAGCCCGAGTCTCTCGGTCGAGGTCGAGGGCGAAACGCCCTGGTTCACGGTGGTCGGCGTCGTCGACGACGTACGGGACGACGGGCTCGCCCACGAACCGCCCGCGATGATCTACTACCCGCTCGTCGGACTGAACGGGGAGTCGGATTGGACGATCGGCCGACTCTTCCTCACCATTCAGACGAGCGGTGATCCGCTCGCGACCCTCCCGGCGGTTCGCGAGCGGGTACGGGCGCTCGACTCGAGACTGCCCGTGGCCAACGTAGGAACGGCGGCGGACCTCGTTCGCGATTCCGCCGCCCGCATGTCCTTTACGCTCGTGATGCTGGGGATCGCCGCGGGCGTGGCTCTCCTGTTGGGGACGGTCGGCGTGTACGGGGTGATCTCCTACATCGTGAGCCGCCGGATCCACGAGTTCGGGATCCGCATGGCCATGGGCGCCGCGGATGGGCAGATCCGGAGCATGGTGGTGCGTCAGGGCCTCGCGGTGGCAGGCATCGGGGTCGCCGTCGGACTCGCGGGCGGGCTCGTGCTGACACGGTTGATGCAGGCCTTGCTGTTCGGCGTGAGCGCGACGGACCCTCTCACGTTCGGGGCGGTATCGGTGGCTCTCCTCGGGGTGAGTGCCCTGGCGTCGTACATCCCGGCGCGTCGCGCCTCCGCCGTAGGCCCGGCGGAGGCACTCCGCCACGAGTAGGCCGTTTGAGGCGCGGTTGAGGTAGAGGCACCTTCTGCGTGGTGACCGCACGTCGCCACGTCTATCTTGCCGCGTCATGACCGACAACCGAAAAGTGCACTCCGAGCCCGAGACGATCCTCCGGGACGTGTTCGGCTACGAGACGTTCCGGCCTGGCCAGCGCCACGTGATCGACGCGGTGCTCGGCGGCTCGGACTGCATCGCCGTGATGCCCACGGGGGCGGGGAAATCGCTCACCTTCCAGATCCCGGCCCGCGCGCTGCCCGGCACCGTGCTGGTGCTCTCCCCCCTCATCAGCCTCATGAAGGATCAGGTGGACGCGCTCGGTGCCCTCGGCTACCAGGCCACTGCGATCAACTCCTCGCTCGACACCGGCGAGCGCCGGGATCGGCTGGCGCGTCTGAGCCGTGGCGAGTACGAGCTGGTCTATCTGGCCCCCGAGGCGCTGGGGGGCCACATGCGCGAGCGACTTCGCGCGTGCCCTCTCTCTCTTCTCGTCGTGGACGAAGCGCACTGCATCTCGCAGTGGGGACACGATTTCCGCCCGTCGTACCGCCGGCTCCGGGGACTCAGAGACGAGTTGGGCGACGTGCCCGTGCTGGCGCTTACCGCAACCGCGACGCGGAGGGTGGCGCAGGACATCGTGCGGCAGCTCGGGATGCGCAAGCCCGAAGGCTACAAGGGCTCGTTCTTCCGGCCCAACCTCCATATCCGCTGCCGGAAAAAAGGGGAGGGAGACACGCGCCGCGAGATCCTCGCTCTGGTTCGCCGGCACGCGGGAGAGAGCGGGATCGTGTACTGCCTCTCCCGCCGCTCGGTCGAGCAGACGGCGGATTTCCTTCGCCGGGAGGGAATACGGGCAGTGCCGTATCACGCCGGCCTCGACGACGACGAGCGAGTTACGTACCAGGAAGCCTTCGCACGCGACGAGGTGGAGGTGGTCGTGGCGACGATCGCTTTCGGGATGGGGATCGACAAGTCGAACGTGCGGTTCGTGATCCACCGCGACATGCCGGCCGATATCGAGTCGTGGTACCAGGAGATCGGACGTGCGGGCCGCGACGGGCTGCCGAGCGACTGCTCGCTGTTCTATTCCTGGGTCGATGTGAAGGTTCGGGAACGCTTCCTGGGCGAAATCGCCGATCACGACCTCCGGCGCGCGAAACGTCAGGCCGCCGTGGATCTCTTCCGGTTGGCGGAGCGCGACACCTGCCGGCACCGGGCGCTCCTGGAGCACTTCGGCGAGAGAATCGAGCCGTGCCGGGAGTCTTGCGACGTGTGCACGGGTATCGGCGTGAAGGAGCAGGTGGCCGCGTCGCCGCTGGCGATGGAGCGTTCGCCATCCGACCCGGTGTTCCAGCGGCTGCGCGTGCTCAGGAAGCGCCTGGCGGACGAGCGCGGCGTACCGGCCTACATCGTGTTCAGCGATCAGGTGCTGTGGGACATCATCGAGCTTCGGCCCAGCACGCTCGCCGAACTGCTCCAGGTGTCCGGGATCGGCCCGGCGAAGCTCGAGGCGTACGGAGGCGCGTTTCTGAGTGCCTTGAACGCCGAGGAATGACCACGCGATCACGGCTTACGCCGGCGGGATGCCGGCGAGTATGGGCGCTCGATTCGAGACTGCCGGTGGCCAACGTCGGGACCGCGGCGCAACGCGTTCGAGACTCCACCCGCATGTCGTTCACGCTGGTCATGTCGGGGATCGCCGCAACGGTGGCGCTCCGGCACGAGTAACGTTTCCGCTACGTTCCGAGCCGCAGTCGAGCGGAGAGAGCGAGGAGGCCGAGCGTCTGCCCGCCCACGCGGTGAATCAAGACATCGACGCCGGGACTCAGCGTCAGCCGTTCCGCGAGCGGTAGCGCGAGCGCGAGACCGGCGCTCAACGCCCCGCCGGACTCGCCACCGATGCCCACCACCGCATCGCCGAACAGAGGCGGCTCGGGAGGCCCGTCGACTTCGACGATCGTCGCGACGGCGAGACCGCCCCCGAATCGGAGCTCGAGCAGGCTGGCCGGCTCGAACGCAAGCGTGAGCAGGAGGGCCTGCCGGCTGTCCCCGCCCGGCGCCCCGCGAAGCCACGCGCCGGTCCAGCCGAGCCCCAGCCAGAGGTCGCGAGACGCACGACGCTCCACGACCGTGTGCGCCAGGCCCGCGGGCTCTCCCGGATCCGACAACTCGTGACCGGAGAGGTGGAAGCCGATCCCGCCGCCGGCGCTGAAGCGCCATGGACCGGGCCTTTCCTGCCCGCGAGCGGTTGCCGGGAGAAGGGCCGCCAGCAGGAGCACGATCAGAGAGACTCGGAGCGGTGCCACAGGAACCTCCGGGTCGCGACGAGGCGCAGGCGCTTCGGCCGGAGTAGACCGGCCTTCCGGATACGAACGAGCGAGCGACGTCAGCCGTGACACGCATGCGGTGCCTACCGAACCTGCCGAACCTGCCGAACCTGCCGAAGCCCTGCCGCGTGTCACGGGCGGCACGTTGCCGTCCCCGAAACCGACTCACTAGCTTCTCGATCTTCGCCGGTGCGTGTCGCCGTCTCCTTCGAGCCGGGGTGCAGAAATGGGTCTGACCTGGACCTCTTGGGTCGTGGCGCCGATGCTCGCGCTCATCACCGCCTGGGGCGCGGCGGTCGTTTTGCTCCGCACGGCCCCAGACCGGTCTCTGAACCGCCGGTTGGCGTTCGTGCTCTTCCTCGAGGGTGTCTGGTTCGGCGCCGGTTTCTTCTTCGCCGTCGAAGACCAGACCGTCTTCCTGTGGATCGCCACGGTTGCGCTCGTGGGGATGGCGGCCCTCCCGTTCCAGTATCTGTCCTTCCTGGGTGTGTCGCTCTCTACCCCGCTCGTGAAGCCGTTTCGGTCCCGGCTCGCCTTCTGGCTACTGGCCCTCGCGAGCGCGGCCGCCGGT
>JBDHHV010000107.1:0-12316 GCA_039589195.1 Gemmatimonadota bacterium
CCGCGCTCCTCGGGAAGCTGCACCCCGGGCTCGCGTTCTTGTTCAACGGGGCATGGTTCTCCGCGGCCCTGGTGTCGTTCCTCCTGTACGCGTGGCTGATGCGAGACGAGCGGCAGCGGCTCGCGCGCACGGCACGCTGACCGCGACGGGCGTAGTGAATTTCGTCAGCGGGATCCCGCTCGTGGATCGGGCCATCCGTCATGGTGATCGGGTCGCGATATGGGATCGGCACGGGTCGCACTCCTACGGGGCGCTCGACCGCGGCTCGGCCCGGTGGGCGGCGGCGCTACTCGCGGGACGGACCGATCTGCAGGAATCGCGCGTGGCCTTCATGGTGCCGGCGGGCGCCGAACACGTGGCGGTCCAGTGGGGCATCTGGCGCGCGGGCGGCATCGCGGTCCCCCTATGCGCCGACCACCCACCCTCCGAGTTCGCGGGCGCACTCGATGATGCCGGTGTCGAGGCCGTCGTGTGCTCGACCGAGGGAGTGAATCGCCTGCGTCCGCTCGCCGGCGGGCGCGGGGCTCGCTTGTGGGTCACCGGGGCCGAAGACAGGCCGACCCCCGACGTCCGATTGCCGCACATCGAACCCGACCGCCGCGCGATGATCCTGTTCACCAGCGGCACCACGAGCCGCCCGAAGGGAGTGGTGAGCACGCACGCCATGATCGAGGCGCAGGTGCGCTCACTGGTCGAGGCTTGGGAGTGGGAATCCACGGACCGGATCCTTCACATCCTCCCGCTACACCATACGCATGGCATCATCAACGCCCTGGCGTGCGCGATGTGGGTAGGTGCCACCTGTCAGATGCAGGGGGAGTTCGACGCGGAGCTCGTGTGGGATACGCTCGCCGAGGGAGAGGTCACGCTCTTCATGGCGGTCCCCACGGTGTACGTGCGGCTGATTGCCGCGTGGGAGAGCTCCGACCCCGACACGCGACGCCGGTGGGCGGCCGGCGCGGCGGGTCTGCGGCTCATGGTCTCGGGATCGGCCGCGCTCCCGGCCAGTGTGTTCGCGCGCTGGGAGGAGATCACCGGCCACCGGCTGCTCGAGCGCTACGGCATGACCGAGATCGGCATGGGGCTCTCGAATCCGCGGCTCGGTGATCGACTTCCGGGCGCCGTCGGCCAGCCACTTCCTGGCGTCGACATCCGGCTGGTCGATGAGGCGGGTCGGCCGGTTACGGACGAGGGGCAGCCCGGCGAGATCCAGGTGCGGGGCCCCGGCGTGTTCCGGGAGTATTGGGGACAACCGGAGGCGACCCGCGAGGCATTCACGGGCGATTGGTTCAAGACCGGCGACATCGCGCAGGTCAAGGACGGGTACTACCGCATCCTGGGCCGGAGCTCGGTGGACATCATCAAGACGGGGGGATACAAGGTCTCCGCGATCGAGATCGAGGAGGTACTCCGGACCCATCCACAGGTGCTCGACTGCGCCGTCGTGGGTGTCCCCGATGCTGAATGGGGTGAGCGTGTGTGCGCCGCCGTGGTCCCGACATCGAAGCTCCGGACCGAGACCCTGAACGCATGGACTCGCGAGCGACTCGCCCGCTACAAGCTCCCCCGCGCATGGCTTCTGGTGGACGACCTCCCGCGCAACGCGATGGGCAAGGTCCAGAAGCCCGCCGTCAAGGCGATGTTCGGCGGCGCGTCGTAGTTTGGCTGCGGGTCTGCGCCCCGGCCTGGAGCGTTGACCGGCCGCTGGAGTCGTTCAGCGGCACGCCAGGACCTTTCATCGACTCCGACGAACAAGGACCGCGAAGATGAAGCCCTACGACCTTTCCCAGCCGTTGAACCAGGAGGTGTCCTTCTGGCCGTACTACCCGCCGTTCGAGGTCAAGTACATCAAGCGGAAGGCCGAGCACGGGGTGAACGCCCAGTACATCCAGACGTCGAACCACATGGGAACGCATCTGGATGCCCCGCGCCATTTTGTTACGAACGGAATGACGATCGACGAGATCCCGCTCGATTGGCTGTACGGACCGGGGGTCATCGTCGATCTGTCGGACGAGATGGACGACCTTGGGGCGTACACGCCCGAGATGATCGAATCGCGCGTCGAGGTGCGAGATGGGGATCTGCTGATGCTCCACACGGGCTGGCACCGCTACGGCCAGTTCGGGGAAGAAGCCAATGAAGAGCGCTACATCCACCTTCACCCCGGCGCTCATCCCGACCTGGTGCAGTGGCTGATCGACAAGAAGATCAAGATCTGGGGTGTCGACGCGATCTCGACCGACCACCCGATGAACCTCCCGATCGGCCGATTCCTCGGGCAGGGGACGTTCGGGCACTGCGATCGGGTACGCCGCATCGCCGAGAACAAGTTCGGTGGCCCCGAGGGCGTCGGAAAGATCTTCCCCGATGACCATTACCAGCTCACTCACAATGCCCTCTTCCCGTTGAACTGCATGCACGTCGAGAATCTCGGAGGACAGATCGCGGCGCCGGAGCTCCAGAACCGGCGGCTTACGATTGGGTGCTTCCCATGGTTGTTCAAAGGCGGCGAGGCGGCGTTCTGTCGCGTCGTGGCGTTCGTCGAGGAGTGAGAGACATGACCGTCCGGCACTGTCCACGAGGTGCGTGTAGGCGCGGCCCGGCCCGCGGATGCGGAGCCCTCCGACGGGCGCGCGCAGTCTCGGCGGTTTTCGCCGCCACCATGGCGACCGTGGCGATGACGGCCGTCATGGAGGCACAAGTCGTCGACCGCGATCAACTCTTCGACTACATGCGGCAGGTGCGCGCCGACAACGACCTGCCGGGTCTTTCGGTGGCCGTGGCGCTCAACGGGGAGATCGTGTTTTCAGGGGGGGTGGGATACGCGGAGCTGGACAACCGCACGCCGCAGACCGGGCGCTCGGTGCACAACGTCGGATCGGTCTCGAAGGTGCTGGCGGTCGTGGCTGTCATGCAGTTGGTGGAGCGTGGGAGCGTCGATCTCGACGCCACCATCCAGACCTACATCCCCTACTACCCGGAGAAAGAGCACCGGATCACCATCCGCCACATCCTCACCCACACCTCCGGCACGCGTCACTACGACGGGGTGGAGTTCGGAGAGCACGGCCTCCTGGCGCTGCGCCATTACGATGACTTCGAGGAGGCGACCCGGCTATGGCGCGATGACCCGCTCCTGTTCGAGCCCGGCACGCGCTGGTTCTACTCGTCGCACGCGATGAACCTCATGCACGGCATCGTGGAGGCCGTGTCCGGGCTCGGGTTCGAGGATTACATGCGGACGAACGTGTTCCAACCCGCCGGCATGCTGGCGACGCAGTTCGATGTGCCGTCTCGGGTCATTAATAACCGAGGCCACGGATACGTGCGTGACGGGAGGGGACGGTTCGTTCACCCGCCGCCCGAAGATCCGAGCTACAAGTTCGCGGGTGGCGGCATCCTGTCCACCGTGGAGGACCTGGTCCGCTTCGGACTCGCCCTGAACGAGGGGAAGCTCCTGCGTCCCGAATCGGTGGCCGAGATGCACAGACCGCAGCTGGACTCTTCGGTGCGGAGATTCGTTCCCGACGGGGAGGCGCAGCCCCTCGCTCACCAGCAGGCGCTCGCGTGGTGGATCCGGACCGACCCGGCCGGCCGGGAGTTCCCGAGCCACACCGGTACCGTGAAGGGCACCCGGTCCTTCATCGGGAACTACCCGGAGCACGGGCTCGTTATCGCGTTGCAGGCCAATGCCCTCCCACTCGACTCGGCGCGGTACGGGATCGCGATCGCGCAGATGTTCCTACCGAAGGAGAGCCGCACGGACGGCGGGGGGAGCTGACCCCATGGACCTGGCCCTCCTCCCGGCCCACGAGCAAACCCGGCTCGTTCGCGAGCGGGAGGTATCGGCCGTCGAGATGCTGGACGCCTGCCTCGCGCAGGTGAAACGGCACAACCAGGCGGTCAACGCCGTCGTGACCTTGAACGATGCGGCGCGCGACGAAGCCCTCGCCATCGACGCGGCGTTGACCCGAGGCGAGGAACTTGGGCCGCTGGTCGGTCTTCCCGTCGGAATCAAGGATGTGACCGAGACGGCCGGCATCCGAACCACATACGGGTCGAAGCTCTACGCGGATCACGTCCCCGATGAAGACGCGCTCGTGGTGCGTCGCTTTCGGGAGGCGGGCGCCGTGATCCTGGGAAAGACGAACACGCCGGAGTTCGCCGCTGGCGCCAACACCTGGAACGAGGTCTTCGGGCCGACGCGAAACCCGTGGGATCCGGACCGTAGCGCCGGGGGCTCCACCGGTGGTGGGGCCGCCGCCCTCGCGACCGGGATGATCTCGCTGGCGCAGGGCACTGACCTCGGCGGGTCGCTCCGCGTCCCCGCTTCGTTCTGCGGTGTCGTGGGTCTGCGTCCGACCGCGGGTCTTATCCCGACCTACCCGGCCGGCTACCTGTGGGACGATCTCCACGTAACCGGAACGATGGCGCGCACCTCGGCCGATGTGGCGCTTTCGCTCCACGCGCTGGCGGGGCCGAGTCCACTCTCGCCGGTGACCAGCCCTCTTCGAAGGGGCGGAGTCCAGGGCATCCTCGCCGAGTCCGGCCTGTTCCAGCGGCGGTTCGCGTATTGTCCGGATGTCGCTGGCATCGGCGTCGATCCGGGCGTGGCGGCATGCTGTCGCGAGTCGGTGGAGATGCTCCGTCGCTGGGACGTAGAAGTGGATGACATCGAGCTGGATCTCGGATTCTGCCGGGACGCCTTCCTGGCGCTCAGGGGCTACGGCCTGGTCGCGCAGCTTTTCGATGGGCTCGAGCGCATCGAGGAATACGGCGTGAACGTCGCCGCGAACCTCCGGGCCGGGCTCCAGGTCACGATGCGCGAACTGGGGGCGGCCGAGGCGACAAGGCGCCGGGCGAGAGAACAGCTGCACGCCCTGTTCGAGCGCTATGCGGTGATCATGACGCCATGCACGGCGGTTTCCCCGTTTCCGGTCGAGCAGAACCACCCTGAGACGGTCGCGGGGAAGCCGATGGAGACGTATGTGGACTGGATCGCGCCGACCTTCGTGCTGAGCCTGCCGGGGCTGCCCGTCGCATCCGTGCCGGTGGGACTGGACGAGAGGGGGCTGCCTGTGGGGTTACAGATCGTGGGGCCGCCCTATCATGAAGCGCGCGCGCTCGCGATCGCGGGTGGAATCGAGGCCGAGCGGCCGATTGGAAACCCTCCGCTGCTCGCGTGCGACTCGGAAGATCAGACGGCATGACGGACACCCGAAGCGGCGCGAGCGACACCGAGGGAGCACCATGACCGGCCACGATCCGTGCATCGAGTTCCTCCAGCGGCTCGTCCGAACGCGGAGCATGCCCGGAGAAGAAGGCGAGATCGCCGAGCTCGTGAAGGCCGAGATGGGGATGCTCGGCTACGATGAGGTGCGGATCGACGAGGTCGGGAACGTGATCGGTCTGCTCCGTGGCGAGGGGTCGGCGCCCACAGTGATGTTCAACACGCACCTGGATCACGTCGACGCCGGCGACCCGGCGGACTGGCCTCACCCGCCTTTCGGAGGCGAGATCCATGCGGATCGGGTGTGGGGCCGCGGAACGGTGGATATCAAAGGGCCACTGGCGGCGCAGGTACACGGTGTGGGTCGGCTCGCGACCGCCGGCGAGCGGCCGCCGGGCGATGTGTACGTGACGGCGGTGGTCCAAGAGGAAGTCGGAGGTCTCGGCGCCCGCAACATGGCCGGCTCCCTGCGCCCCGATCTCATCCTGGTAGGCGAGCCGAGCCGAAACGAGGTGCGGCGCGGGCACCGGGGTCGCATCGAGCTGCGAGTCGGCGTGAAAGGGAAGATGGCGCACGCCTCCATGACCGAGATCGGGATCAACCCGCTCACGGTCATCGGAGACTTCCTGGCGGCGCTCCCCGATTTGCGGCTGCCGGCCGACCCGGAGCTGGGGCCGGCGACGATCGCACCGACGCTGATACGGACCGACCAGACGAGCGCCAACGTGATCCCGGGGGAGGTGTGCCTGACTCTCGACTGCCGCACCGTGCCCGGTCAAGATGCGTCCGACCTGCGAAGAGATCTGCTTCCGATTCTGGAGGCGGCGTCGATCCCCGGAACCCGGACCGAGATCCTGGTCCCCGAGTTTGATCGAGTGAGTTGGACGGGGCTCGAGAGGCGGTATCCCGCCGACAACCCCGCGTACGCGCTACCCGCCGATCACCCGGCGATCCGGAGCGCCGCCGATGTGCTGGCGACGACCCTCGGTGCCAAGCCACCGGTCGATGTGTGGCAGTTTGCGACCGACGGCGGCCACTTCGCCGAAGCCGGGTTGACGGTGGTGGGATTCGGCCCCGGCGATGACCGGCTGGCCCACACGGTCGACGAAGCGATCGGTCTCGACGAGTTGGAGACGGGCCTGCGCGGAAACGAAGCGCTCGCACGAAGCTGGGCTGTGGCCTACTCCGCTCTGGTCGGCTGAAGAGCGCCGGAGGTCACTTCACCACGAACTTTGCCACGTGCTCCTCCTCCATCGGAGCGGTCACGAGTGAGACGCCTGCCATCACGAGGGTGTTCGCCAGAATCCCCCAGATCCCTGCATGCACCTCACCCGGATACATCCCGTATGCCAGGCTGAGCCCCAGAGTCAGCGCCCCGCCTACCAATAGACCGGCCAACGCCCCGGCGGGGGTGGCTCTTGGCCAGAAGAACGTCGCCAGCAGGAGAGGAAATAGCTGTGCGATGAAGCCGTACGACAGCAACAACAGCTGCACGAGCGACACCTGCAACACCACGGCCAGCAGGTACGCGAGCGCCCCGAAGACCACGACGAGGACCTGTATGGCGCGCCGCTCATCCGCGTCGGTGAGCTCGCGGCGCGAGATGTTGTGGTAGAAGTCCTTCACGGCCACGGATCCGCTCGCGTGCAGGAGCGCGTCACCGGTCGACATCGACGCCGCCAGGGCACCGGCGCAAAACAGCCCTACGACCCAGGGCGGGAGCCCGATGGAGGTCACGACGGTCGGGAGGATGGCATCCGCGGGCTCGACACCCGGAAACGCGATCACACCGGAGAAGCCGATGAACAGGATCGGGACGAGAAAGATCAGGAAGGTCGGATAGAACACGACCGTTTTCTTGAGCGTCGGGATGTCGCGCGCCGTGTAGATCTTCATGAAGTAGTGCGGCCACAGGCTGAACCCCAGAGCGGATATGGCCACCGAGCTCGAGAAGGCGCCCCAGCTCCAGGGCTCTCCGTTCGCGGCCAGACCCGGGGCGCGCAGCATCTGCGGGACGGTCTCCGCGATCGCGTCGAACATGGGCCCCACGCCCCCGTACAGGCGGTAGGGGAGGTAGAGGCCCAGACCCCAGGCCAGGACCATCATGAACACGCCCTGGAAGGTGTTCGTCCAGCCCACGCCGAGTACGCCGCTGCGGAAGACGTACACGAGCACTACGCCGTACGCGATCGCGGCTCCCGCCCATTCGGGCACACGCCCCTCCGTCACGACGCTGAACACGTACCCGGCTCCCTCCATCTGGAGCATCAGATACGGGATGAACGCGATCAGCGAGAGCACGGCCAGGAGGGCGGGCAGCGAGCGGCTCCGGAAGCGATGCCCGAACAGCTCGGCCTGCGTCACGTAGCCGAAGCGGCGGCCCAGCCGAGCCACTCGAGGACCGAAGAAATACCACGGGACAAGCCCCACCGTACCGTACGCGAGGATGTAGAACGCCGCGGCACCCCGTGAATAGGCCCAGCCCGGTCCCCCCAGGAACGCGAACGCGCTGAAGATGGACGCGCCCATGATGAAATAGAGAACGAGGAACCCCAACGAGCGGTCGCCGGCCACGTAGCCCTCGGTGCTTCGGGTGACGCGCCGCCCCGAAGCGAGACCGATAATCAGCGATGCAAGCAGATAGCCGAGTGTGACGAGGAATACGATGAGCCAGGCCGGCATCAGTCGGCCGATCCGCCAGGGTGCGCGGGCTCGCCGCCGGACACGGCCGGGGAGACAACATCCGGCCCGGCGGAATCGGAACTCCCCGCACCCCGGTTCTCCCACGTGAACAGCGCCCACAAGACCATGAACGACAACAGCACGCCCCCGATCACGTAGACCATCGAGAACGGCAGACCGAAGACCCGCGGCTCGATGCCCGCAAAGCGTGGATAGATGGGCCACAGCAGCCCGAAGAACAGCAGCACGTAAAAGAGCGTGGCCGCCCGATACACGCGTCGGGCGCCCCGGTCCAACCGGGTCGGAAACATGCGGGGAGCGTTGTGCATGGGGGACCCCTTCACCTGTCTCGGCGGAGATTGCAGAGCTCCGCAGCAAGCTGCCGAAGCTCGAAGAATAGGGCCGGGTGAGCCCCGGCCGGTCAAGCCCGGGGCTTTCGGACAAAGACGGGCGGTGTGGGGTCTCGTTTGATGTGCCGGGTCCGGTCGCCGATCTTGTCATGGCCCACGCCCGGCTCAACCCGGAGGAGTAGATGAACGACCGGTCGGACGACGCACGGCACGCAAACGAGCGGAATAGAGGGTGGCTCAAGACTCGCCGGAGCGGGGCGCTACTGGGTGCGCTGGCGCTCGCTTGCGGTAGCGAGGAGCCTGGCCGGAGCGGGGATGCCGGGCGCGTCGAGGAGCCGCCCCCGAACCGGACCGACACCGAGAGCCGACCCGACAGGCCGGCGTGGCAGGCCTCGGAGAGGTACGCCCGCGGCACACACGTGGTCCTCCTCGGGAGCGGGACCCCGAACGCGGATCCGGATCGATCGGGCACCGCGATCGCGGTGGTGGTGGAGGGCGTCGCCTATCTCGTCGACGCGGGCTCGGGGGTGGTCCGGCGCGCGTCCGCGTCCGCGAGGAACGGGGTCGAGGCGTTGCTCCCGGCGCGATTGGACATCGTGTTTCTCACCCATCTGCACAGCGATCACACCGTGGGTCTTCCGGACCTGATGCTCACGCCCTGGGTGCTGGAGCGCGAAACGCCGTTGCGGGTGTTCGGGCCCGAAGGCACTCGAGAGATGACGGATCATCTGCTCGCGGCCTGGCGCCGAGACATCGAGAGTCGTTCATCGGGGATTCACCCCACCACGCCCGAGGGCCACAGGGTGGAAGCGGTGGATGTCACGGCCGGTGTCGTGTATCGCGACGAGCGCGTGAGCGTCACCGCGTTCGAGGTTCCGCACGCAGGAGTGACGCACGCGTTGGGGTATCGCTTCGATACCGCCGACCGATCCGTCGTGATCTCGGGAGACACAGGGCCCGGCGACGCCGTAGCGCAGGCGTGCAGTGGCTGCGATGTGCTACTGCACGAGGTGTACTCGATGGAAGGACTCCGCCGGCACCTGCCCGAGTGGCAACGCTATCATTCCCGCGCACACACCTCGACCACCGAGGTCGCGGAGCTCGCGGCGCGCGCGCGCCCGGGTCTCCTCGTCCTCTACCACGCGCTGCTGTGGGGCGTGACCCCGGACGCCCTGGTCACGGAAGTGACCGACGGATACGAGGGCCCCGTCGTCTTCGGTCGCGACCTCGACGTCTACTAGTAGACTTGTATCAGATACCGGCTCGCGCTTCCTGACTCGAGCCGGCAGGCCTTGCTGGCGGGGTCTCTCGAGTCGACCCCGGACGACGCGTCTAGTTGGGCGCGTGCACGCCCGGCCCGCCGTGGTTGCGATCGCGACCGATCGACGGACCGCTCATGTTCGCCCCACCGTGCGTGTTGTCGATCATCGCGATGAACTGCTTGATGGCGCCCGGGAAAGGCTCGGTCTGAGCATTCTGACCGAACGGGTCCGTGTACCAGATGACCGGTCCCTCGGGGTTCACGATCCGAATCGAGTTGATGTCGAAGTCACGGGAGACGCCGTTGAAGGACGAGCGAGGGTCATCGAACTGGAGACCCTGTAGCTGACCCCCACCCGTCGAATCCTCGCAGTCACCCCCACGCGCGCGCCTCCCATCCAACACGGCATAACAATCGTCGATGGGGCGTCCGACTCCGTTCGGAGCGACCGGATCGAAGTAGCGGCTGGGGCGGAAGACGTTGAAGTAGGGGTTGATCGAGACCAGAGTCTTCCCGTCCGCCCGGCGTAGACGTTGAGACAATTGCCAGCTCTCGCGGAGCGCGCGCCCGAAGTTGGACCTTTCGCCCTCCTCGACCAGCATGTGTCGATCGATGCAGGTGCGGTCCGGGATGAGCCGCTTGCCGCCACCCGCGGGCGAGTTCAGCGGACTGGGAGGACCGACGGTCACGTGCACATCCGAGTCACACGAGCGCACGAACTCCCCCGGTTGACCGATCGCGGTGAGAACGGTGAAGCTCAACGCGGTTCCGTCGTCGCATCGGGCGTGGTACGCGAGCTCATGCACATTGTTGGTGAACGCATCTTTGGAGTGCGAGCCCTGGTGTAGCTTCGCGAACACGTTGCAGCGGACCTCGAACACGGCTGAGGCCGGTCCGGGGAAGCGCATCGATACGTCGTTTTCCCACTCGACCTTGTGTCCGACGTGGTCCTCGTGACGAGAGGTAAGCGGATCCCAGACATCCAGCCTCTCGTTGGCGTACCCGAACGGAATCGCTCCCACGTCATCCGATATGGCCGAGCCCCGTGGATCACGTCCGTGCTCGTGTCCGAACGAGCATCCTGTTACCTCATCCAGCGGTGGGTGCCAGGACGGGTACAGCTTCCCGTCGGGTCCCACCGTCGCGTAGTCGTCGTGGTCCTGCGTAGAGCACGTGTCGAAGGGTCCGGGCTGCCAGCGGCCATACGCCACGCTCAACTCGCCGCTCGGTGGCGGCGTGTCGAACGGGGCCGAAGGTATGGAGCCATCGCAGGCTGCTACCAGCAGGGATGCCACCAGCGCTGCGGCGACCGCTGTGATCTTCGAAGCTACAAGCGGGTTCATACGGCCTCCCTTCGGCGCGGGCATACGTCGCCCGCGCCTGTCCCTCAATGCCAGGTGAGCCCCAGACCGCCCTGTAGGAGGCCCAGCGTGGCGCCGTCCGTGGCGGGATCTCCGTTGAAGCTCAGGCCGGCGAACGGTGCCAGTACGAGGTTCGCGAACGGGGTCAAGGACAGGTTGTCTCCGATGCGGTGCTCGTATCCGACCCCGACCTGACCACCCAGGGTGAGAGCGGTCAGCGCGTCGCCGTCCTCCTCGGCCCGGTACCCCACCGCGCCGAGCCCGCCCTTCAGGTAGAAGGAACCCTCGGGTCGGGTGTACCAGAGGACCACGGCGCTCAACGAGCCGAGGTATTGCCGAATGGCCTGATCGCTGCGAGTCCAACCGTTGAGCTCTCCGCCGATCAGCAGACGCGAGCTGAGCGTGCCCCCGAAGCGGACATAACCGGCGTAGCCGGGTTTGGGGGTGCCGGCGCAGATGTCGCAGCTGACCTGATCCAACCCTCCGCCGAAGCCGACACCCAGCCATTGCCCGTCTCTGGCAGGGGTCGTTTGACCCTCCCCCGACTCCGGCGCGGCCAGCGCGAAGGCTGCCTCCACGGCGGCCGCGATGAGCAAAGAGCGCCGCAACCGGCGACAGGCTCTGCGGTTCATTGATGACATCTGACTTCTCCTGGCCACCCGCGGTGCTGGCGCGAGGGCTTACGTGGCGCGACAGCCGCCCATCCGCGAGACGCGGAGTGGCGCCGGGGCATTGGGGTGCCGAAAAGCGAAGAGCGTGCCAGGCGGCGCGCCCGCCGTAAGTGGGTTTGGAGGGCGGAAGTAGGGTGGGGTGACCGGATCCGGCCCCCCCCGGAGGCGCGGGTCGCCCGGTACTCGGTTGCGCAAACGGATACTCTTTACAGGGCCCCCCGGCCCTGGTGACGGACCGAGGTATGGGTCAGGCGGCCCTCAGAGGTGGCGAATCAAGCTCCCGAAGATGAAGGGGAAACTGCCGGAGCCGTGACGCCCACGGAGACGGCCGCCTCGACCTCGACGCCCGGCACCTCCCCCGCGAGCAGATGGTCTTCTGTGACCCAGCGCTCCGTGTTCAGGTCGAAGACCAACGTGGTACGTCGATCCGCCGCGATGACCACGGCCCTTTGGAGACGAACATCCACGATCACACCGAGGGCCGGCTCGACGGGAAGCGCCGTATCCCGGTCCAGCTCGCTTCCCCCGATCTCGGCGCCAGCCTCGAGTGCGGCCACCGCATCCCGCAGGACCAGACGGACGTGAGAGTAGGAACCGGCCGGCAGCTCGCCCGCTAGCAGCACGGAGGAAGCCGCCTCGTCCTGCAAGGCCACCTGGTGCGTTTGTTCGCGCGCCGTGCTGGAATACTCGACGCCATCCGCAGACAACTGCAGCTCGACCGACGCCGCCAGGACGCCGTGGTAGTAGTCGCCACCGAA
>JBDHHV010000108.1:0-22822 GCA_039589195.1 Gemmatimonadota bacterium
TGGAGTGCTACATCAAGACGGCTAATCGGGAAGGACGTGCATGCAGTTCGGCTGGCCCGCGGAAGCGACCTCGATGAGATCGTCGCATGGATGGATTTCGACCGGGTAGAAGGGCTGATTTCCACGCCCGAGAGTCCGGCTCCGGCCGTCTTCCTCGGGGGGACGCAGGACATGCCCTTCGGCAACACGGCGTACTTCACCTTGATGCTCGAGCCGGGCGAGTACCTCCTCGTCTCAGAGCAGCCGACGGCAGAGTCTGTCCACAACAGATTCCGTGCTCGATAGGTAAGGATCGTGACCTGGCTCGCGGTGGGCTTCGCTCGGTGCTGGTGTGTCGCACCGGTGGACCTGTCACGGCAGAACTCGGCTCAAAAGAACTGATCGATGAGAATCGGGTTACCGTCCGGGTCCTCGAGCGTGACGTGGGCGGGACCACTGGATTCCTCATCCGCCTCGCTGGTGAGCTCGATCCCGGCCTCCTTGAGTCGTCTCTGGAGCTCGCGCACGTCGGTGAACTCCTCGACGCGACCCAGCGTGCGCACGGAGAGCCCGGGGTTGAAGGTGAGGATGTTCTTCTCGAACATGCCCTCGAAGAGGCCGATCACGGCGTCCCCGTTCTTCAGGATCAGGTAGTGCTCCTCCCCCGAGCCACCGCTCACCTCGAACCCGAGCTTCTCGTAGAAGGCGCGCGAGATGCCCAGGTCCTGGACCGTCAGACTGACCGAGAATGCGCCGAGATCCATGAGCTTCCTCCTCTTGTGGGGTCCGCGCACCGCGGCCATCGGGTTCGTGTGTATCGGCCCGGGAAGATGGCTAGGCACGGATTCGCGGCCAAGGGCCGGAGCGCGCCCCTCCGCTCGCGATCTGGCGGCCGATCGAAGAGTCGGTAGGTTGGCGCGCGAGGGCACCCGAACTCCAGGCCCAGCGCACCCAACCTCCGACACGGGCGGACCGATGGCCGACTTCGCGGGATTCATCGATACCAATCGAGAGCGCTTCCTAGAAGAGCTGGGAGATTTTCTTCGAATCCCGAGCGTGAGCACGACACCCGAGCACGCGGCGGATGTACGTCGGTGCGCGAGTTGGCTCGCCGATCACGTTCGCGAGGCCGGGATCGACGATGTCGAGGTCATCGAGACCGCGGGCCACCCGATCGTGGTCGGCGAGCACATCGTGGACCCCACGGCACCCACGATCCTGCTCTACGGGCATTACGACGTTCAGCCATCGGAGCCGGATGAGCTGTGGACGGCACCCCCCTTCGAGCCGTCGGTGCGGGACGGTCGGCTGTATGCGCGCGGCTCGGTGGATGACAAGGGTCAGGTCCACATGCACCTCAAGGCCGTGGAGACGCGCCTCGCGACGGGTGCGGGCCTTCCGATCAACCTGAAGCTCGTGATCGAGGGCGAGGAGGAGGTGGGGAGCAGTCACCTCGCGGAGTTCCTCGTTTCGCACGCGGATCGACTGTCGTGCGATGCCGTGATGATCAGCGACACAGCCATGTTCACGCCCGATCTTCCCTGCATCACGACGGGTCTGCGAGGCATCGTGTATACAGAGCTCAGAGTGCGCGGGCCGGCGAGCGATCTGCACTCCGGCAGCTATGGGGGGGCCGTGGTCAACCCGGCCAATGCCCTCGCCCATATCATCGCCGGACTCAAGGATGTCGATGGCCGTGTGACGGTGCCCGGATTCTACGATCGCGTGCGGATGATCACCGACCGCGAGCGCCAGGATCTTGCCCGGCTGCCGATGGATGATGAGGCGCTGCGCGCTGATGTCGGGTCCACCGAGCTGGGCGGAGAGGCGGGGTTCACCTCGCTGGAGCGACTCTGGTATCGTCCGGCGCTCGACGTGAATGGGCTCTTGAGCGGGTTCACGGCGGAGGGTTCGAAGACCGTGCTCCCCGGCGAGGCGATGGCGAAGGTCTCGATGCGGATCGTCCCCGATCAGGATCAGGACGAAGTCTTCGAGCGTTTCGAGGCGCACGTGCATGACCTGGCGCCCTCGGGCGTCACGGTGGAAGTGAAGCGGTACCACGGCGGCTCCCCATGGGTCGCCGACACCAGCAGCCCCATCTTCGATGCCGCTCAGAGGGCCCTGAAGAAGGGGTTCAAAGAAGAAGCCGTATTCATTCGCGAGGGAGGCTCGATCCCGATCGTGCCGCTATTCGAGGAGACGTTCGAGGCGCCCGGCGTGCTCATCGGCTTCGCGCTACCCGGGTGCAACGCGCACGCTCCGGACGAGTGGATCGACCTCGGTGTGTATCGCCGTGGAATCGAAGCGCTCGCAAGCCTGTACGATGAGATCGCGGCCCGGGGAATCCACGGGTGAGCGCGTTCACGCCCGCGGATGACGGCTTTGCCGAGCGGGTGCGGGCCAGCTTCGAGCGTCAGGGGGTGATGGGCCTGCTGGGCGCCCGGCTCACGCGGGTGGATCCGGGGCTGGTCGAGATCACGGTTCCTTTCCGCGAAGACCTGACCCAGCAACACGGGCTATTTCACGCCGGGGTCTCGACCACCGTCGCGGACAGCGCCGCGGGGTACGCCGCCTACACGCTCTTTCCGGCCGATGCTGCGATCCTCGCCGTCGAGCTCAAGATCAACTTCCTTGCACCGGCGAAAGGGGAGGAGCTGATCGCGACCGGGCGCGTCCTCAAGCCGGGCCGCACGCTGACCGTCAACGAGATGGATGTGCACTGTCTCCAGGGTGGGGACAGGGTCCTGTGCGCCCGCGGGATCCAGACCACGATCTGTCTGTTGGATCGACCCGACCTCACCGCGGGGTGAGCCGGGCGGGTCGGGACCGGGTCGGGCCGAGCCGGGGCCGGGTCGGCCCCGAGCCCGGCGGGGGCCTCGGAGCTTCTGGTTAACGCCCTTGCGCCGACATGCCTTGCGTGGAGTTACGCAGCGCGGCGGCGACACTCGACACCTCACCCGTGAGCAACGCCCGCCACTCGTCCTTTTCCCGCTTGAAGCTCATCACCTCCATCTTCGACACATCGACGCCTTCGATCGACATGTCGAGGCGGGATACGACGTGTGCGGTCTCTCCCTCCATGACTCGGCCGATCACCTGCATGTCTGCGTCGTCGAGCATGTCACCGATCGCGGGGGTCTGCGAGAACATCGCTCCGATAAAGCGCTCGAAGAACTCGGCGTTCGGCAACGCGTCGATGGCGTCGCGGTTCGGGCTCCCGAACAGGGCCCGCCGGAACTCACCCGCCTCGGGTAGCTCGATGACGGGCTGCAGCATGTCGCGAAAGTCGCTGAGCGCATCGGAGTGCATCAGCGACGACAAACGATTCCAGTCCCGCGAGCGCATTGCGGACGTGAACGCGCGCGCCGCCGCCTCCGGGCCGCCATCCCCGGGCACGCTCACCGCCGTCTCGGCCGGGCCACATGCGGTCATCGCTGCAAGAAGTGCCATCATCGGCACGACGGATCGATTTCCCGCCCAGCACCGCCCGGTCGTCGCGATCGCGTCCACCGCTCACCTCCCGTATTGCCGTCCCCATCGGGCTTGCGTCTCCCCCGTCAGCCGGAAGACTCGTCGGTCGCGAGCTCGAGCTCGGTCGAGATATCCACGCACCCATGGAGCGTTCGGTAGACGGGGCACTTGGGGTGGTGCATATCGTGTGCCCGCATGGCGGTTTCCGCTTGTTCCGACAGTACCCGAAGCCGGTAGCTGACCCGAATCCGGCGGATGACCAACACGCCATCATCCGTCTCGATGTCGCCCTCGACGTCGGCCACCAACCGTCCCTCGTCAGCCCTGATTCCGCGCGCTTCCAGCGCGCCACCGAAGGTTCCGGTCAGTCAGCCGCCAGTCGCCGCGACCACGTAGTCCAGCGTGGTCGCGATGTCCTTCTCGGGCTCGACTCCGTAGTACGCCGCGATCTCGCTGTGAACCCCGAATTCGATCGGATCCTCCTCGGCGGGCAGGAACGCGCGGCGGTACGGACCTCTATCTCTCTCGATCCGGACCCGGGACAGGTACACGACTTCGCTCATCTCATCCTCCTTCTGTGTGGCGATTGCGCCCCGCTCGTGCTCCGACTAGCTGTTCGTCTCCACCATCCCTATTCGGAGGGGAGCCGTGTCTCGAGCCCGATCAGACAGGGGTCCAACGGCTAACTGGTTGGCGTTCGCCGTCCTGTTGGCCGCGGCCATCGGGATCGCCACCGCGATCCACGACGACTACGGCGTCACGTGGGACGACGCCGCCTACGCCCGCTACGGCGAGCTGGCCCTCCAATACTTCGCATCGGGGGGCTCCGATGACCAGGTCAACCAGTTCTACGACCTGAAATACTACGGTCCCACGGTCGAGATGTTGGCTGCGCTCGGCAGCCGCGCGGGCCGGGGTGGCTCGTACGAGGCGCGTCACCTCGTGATCGGAATTCTGGCGACTTTGTCGATCCTGGCCGTGGGGGCGGCGGGACGGCTCTTCGATCGCCCGCATCTGCCCATTCTGGCCGCGCTCATCCTCCTCATGCTCCCGCGCTTCGTCGGTCACGCCTTCGTCAACTCCAGGGATGTGCCGTTCGCGATCGGGGTGACGTTCTCGATGGCTGCCGTGTCGGCCGTTTTCATCAACCGGGATTTCTCCTGGAGGAGCGTGTTGGTCGCCGGTCTGGCCCTTGGCCTGACCCTGTCGCTGCGCCCCTCCGGATTGGTCGTGCTCGCGGTGTTCTTCCTCGGGATCTCGTTCCTGTCGCGGCTTTTCCCGGCGCCGCCCGGGGCGGGTGAGGTGCTCGGATCGCGCAAAGGGGTCCTGCTGGGTGTGGCCTGGCTCACGCTGTACGCGACGTGGCCGTGGGCCCACCTGCGGCCTGTACGGAGCATCCTCGAAGCGGCGGCTCTCGCTCTGGCCTTCCCTCGTCCGATTCCGGTTCTGTTCGACGGTGGCTTCATCGCGAGCAACGAGCTCCCGTGGTACTACCTGCCCAAGTACGTGCTCATCACCACCCCTCCGTCCATCCTGCTCCTTCTCCTGATCGGGCTCGCCATCGCCGTACACCGGGTCTGGCAGCGAGGCGAGGGCCGGACGGGACCAATGGGCGCGATCACGTTGATGTGGTTCATTCTTCCGCTGGTCCTGTTCGCGGTCCGCCGCCCGACGGTGTACGACGGTTTGCGCCATTTCCTGTTCATTCTGCCGGCACTCGCGCTGCTCGCGGCCCTCGGTGCGACGGCGGTGTTGGAGTTCGTGCGCGCCCGCGCGGGATGGGTTCTTGCCTGGCTGGCCGTGGCTCTCCTGATACTCGCCCCCACGAGAGCACTCGTGCGACTGCACCCGTACCAGATGACGTACTTCAACGCGTTCACGGGCGGCATGGAACGGGCGGCCGAGCGTTACGAGACGGACTACTGGCTGACCGGGTATCGCGAAGCGATCGAATGGGTGAACGGGGTGGCCGGAGCGGACCCGGGGACCACGTACCGCGTGCTGGTCTCGGGATGGCCGATCCCGGAGACCCCGGACCTGGCAACCGGGCCGGTGTGCTGGACCACCCGTCGCCTCCCGGAGTCGGCCGTACCCGTCGATCCGTTGATGAAGGATGCGGCGGCCCACCGCGCCGCGGAGAACGTGCGGGTCTATGTCCTCACCGAGTTGTGGCGGGAAGAGATCCCGGTGACCGCGATGGACTTCTATGTCTCCACCACCCGGTTTCGATACGACGAATGCTTCCCCGAAGCCCCCGTCACGTACCGCGTGCAGCGGGACGGCGCGACCTACGTGGTGGTCAAGGAAATCGCCGCCGGCTAGCCGATTACCGCCAGGAAGCCGTGGATGATCCGAAGAGTGAGCCCCCAGATCGTGTAATCTCGGTATTCGATCGAGGGGAAGGTCCGCTCCGCTCCCCTGACCTGCACGCGGAGCTCGGATCGATGCCGGGAATCGCTGAGCACCGCGAGCGGGATCCATACGTGATCCTGAATCTCGAAATTGGGCTGGATGCGAGCCTCCGCGTCGAGCCAGGACACGAACGGCGACACCGCGATGCTCGGCAGCTCCCGGCTGGACGGATGGACATCGTCCAGCCGCCCCAGCACGTGGTGCGGCGGGATTTCGAGCCCGGTCTCCTCGCGCAGCTCCCGCCGCGCGGTGTGGACCAGGTCCGGGTCTTCCGGGTCCGCGCGTCCGCCGGGCAACGCCATATGTCCCGACCACGGGTCACGCTCGGCCTCCGCCCGCTGTACGAACAGCGCATCGACGTCGCCGGCTTGCCGCAGCACCAACATCACGGCCGCGCGCTGGTCGGCCTCGCCATCGTCCACGATGGCGGGTCGGTGGGCGCCGAGGGCGGCTTCGATCGCGGAGCGAGCGTCCGGACTGCCGTCCATCACCGCCTCGCGGCCGTCATCGACCCTCCTCCGCCTCGCGGAGAAGAGCCTGGTAGCTCTCGTACCGGCCGGATGCGATGGCGCCGGCCTTCACAGCCTCCCGAACCGCGCAGCCCGGCTCCGCCCGGTGGACGCAGTCCGCGAACCGGCACTCCTCCGCCGGCTCCCGAAACTCGGGAAAGCTGTGTCCCAGCGCTCGAGCGTCCACGTCCCACAGCGCCAGGTACTGCAGTCCGGGCGTGTCCGCCACGTAACCGCCCTCGGGGAACGGGTACAGGGCCGCCGCAACGGTCGTGTGGCGGCCCCGTCCCTTCCTCTGCCCGACCTCACCGACGCGCAGATCCAGCCCGGGCATCAGGGAGTTGAGCAAACTGGACTTGCCGACGCCGGAAGACCCGGAAAAGACCGTTATCCGGCCGATGAGTCGCTCGCGGAGCTCTTCGAGCCCCCGGCCACCCTTGGCGCTGGTGACCAGTATCTCGTACCCGGCCTCGCGGTATGGCTGAAAGTCCGCGGGAATTGCCGCCGGCTCGTCCGCGGCGCCCGCCGCCAGATCCGCCTTGTTGAGGACCACGAAGCCATCGACCTCGTTCAACTCCGCCAGGACCAGCAGCCGGTTGATCATCGAGAAGTCGGGGCTTGGCGACGCCATCGCGGCCACGGCCGCTACCTGGTCCACGTTGGCCACGATGACTTGCTCTCGACGCCGGACGACCCCATGGCGCGAGAGGGCGGACCGCCGGGGGAGCAGGTCCGCGATTCGGCAGCTTCCGTCGTCCAGCCGCTCGACCCGAACGAGATCCCCGACCGACACCTGCCGTCCGACCTTCTGCTTCACGCGTCCCCGGAGCGAGCACTCCAGCCACTTCCCGCCATCCATCTCGACGTGGTATGTACCGGCCACGATCCGCATGACCCGTCCTGTCACGGGCGCTTCGCGCGGTTCATGGGCAGCAGGCAGGGTGTCGGCGCATCGTCAGAGCGGTTGGGGTCGCCGGAGAAGGGGTCGGTGGAGGAGATGGTCGGCGTGGGCTGACGCTACGAAGTATCGGTGGATGCGGTCGCGGAGGACGTCTCCTCTCCCGCGTCGCCCACGAGCTCTTCCAGACAATTCCACCCGAGCAGCGCGCATTTGATACGCACGGGGAATTTGGAGACGCCCGCCAGGGCTCGCAGATCGCCCAGATCGCCATCGTCGAGGAGCGACTCCTCTCCGTGGAGCAGGCGTGTGAACTTCAACGCCAGGTCTCTGGCATCATCGAGCGTCCGTTCCTTGAGCCGGCCCGTCATCATGGAGGCGGATGCCAGGCTGATCGAGCACCCTCTGCCGACGAAGCGGGCCTCCCGGATGAGTCCTTCCTCGATCTCGAGCTGGAGCTCGATCACGTCCCCGCACAGGGGGTTGTTCATCGTGATCGTGTGTGTCGCCCCTTCCAACGCCCCGGTGTTCCTGGGTCTGCGGTAATGATCGAGGATCACTTCCTGGTACAGCGTGTTGAGCGAGGTCGGGATGCCTCGATCGGGGAACGCCTGGCCGGTGGGGCTGCTGGTATCGCTCATCTCGGGATTTGTCGCCCTGGTCGGATCGTGCCGCGCTAGCGGCCTGCTAGGATACGCCTCCGAAGACCTCGGCCGCCATGGCCAGCCCATCGATCAGCGCGTCGATCTCCTCGCGAGTGTTGTAGAGATAAAGACTCGCGCGTGCGGTGGCGGCAACCCCCATGTGATCCATCAGCGGCTGGTTGCAATGATGTCCCGCCCGGATCGCGATTCCACGCTGGTCCAATATGGTGGACAGATCGTGCGGGTGAATGTCACCGTACGTGAAGGAGAACACCGAGACTCGGTCCTCCCGAGGCCCGTAGAGCCGGAGCGCGGGCACCGAGCGCAAACGCTCGAGGGCGTACGTCGTCAGCGCCCGTTCGTGCGAGAGAATCGCATCGAACCCGACGTCGTTCAGGAAGTCAACCGCCTCTCCGAACCCGACGACGCCGGCGATGTTCGGGGTGCCCGCCTCGAACTTGTGCGGGACCTCGGCCCACGACGACCCATCCAACCGGACCTCGGAGATCATCTCGCCACCACCCTGGTAGGGCGGCATGTTCTCGAGCAGCGCCCGACGCGCCCACAGCGCGCCGATGCCGGTGGGGCCGCACATCTTGTGCGCGCTGAACGCGTAGAAGTCGCACCCGAGGGCACCCATGTCGACTCTGAGGTGCGGGGCCGCCTGCGCACCATCCACGAGAACGAGCGCCCCCACGTCGTGCGCCCGGCGCGCGATCTCGGCGATCGGGTTGATCGTGCCCAGGCTGTTCGAGACGTGTGTTACGCCCACCAGCCGTGTGCGCGGACCGAGGAGCCGGTCCAGATCATCGAGGTCCAGCCGGCCATCCGGCGTGACATCCACAAACCGCAGGACGGCGGCCCGGCGTTCTGCCAGCAGCTGCCAGGGGACGATGTTGGAGTGGTGCTCCATCTTGGTGAGCACGATTTCGTCCCCCGCCCGGAGGTGATCCGGACCCCAGCTACCCGCGACCAGGTTGATCGACTCGGTCGTCCCCCGCGTGAAGACGATCTCGCTTCGATCCGGCGCTCCGATGTGCTCGGCGATCGTGGTACGGGCTCCCTCGTAGGCCGCGGTGGCCTCGGTGCTGAGCTCGTGGACGCCACGGTGCACGTTGGCGTGCTCCTCCTGGTAGTAATGCGAGATCCGGTCGATCACACGCTGAGGCCGTTGCGAGCTGGCGGCGTTGTCCAGATATACGAGAGGGTAGCCGTGGACGGATCGGTAGAGTATCGGGAACAGCGCGCGGATAGCGGCGGTGTCCAGCTCCTCGGGGTCCGAGACGCTGGTCGATCGCGTGTTCGAAAGTGTCGGGGTGCTGTTCATCGTGTCCGTCGCCAGCGGCCTGCCCGAGATGTCGATCCGGCACTGAGTCGCCGGATCGGGTCACTCCTCGAGCTTGACCCTGATCTCCTCACCTTCTATCTGCACCTCGAAGGTCCTGACCGGGACGACGGCCGGCAGCGCTCGCGGGGCGCCCGTCGCCAGATCGAATCGTGCGCCGTGCAGGGCACAGGTAAGCTCGCAGCCCACCAATTCTCCCGCGGAAAGCGGGAATTCCTCGTGCGAACAGCGATCCTCGAGCGCGTGGATCACGCCGTCGCTCTTCACGATTACGAGGTCCAGGCCACCGAGCGAGACACTCACGAGACCGTTCTCGGGGATGTCATCGAGCCGGGCGGCGGTCACGAACTCGCTCATACGCGCACCTTCTCCTCGATCGCCTCCCGCACCCGCTGCCGCACACCCTCGACAGGCAGGCGATTGAGCACTTCATCGAAGAACCCGAACACCAGCAGACGTTCAGCCTGATCACGAGTGAGTCCACGGCTCATGAGATAGAACAGCTGTACGGCATCCACCTGGCCAATGGTCGCGCCGTGCGAGCACCGCACGTCGTCGGCCTCGATCTCGAGGTTGGGTAGGGCGGTGGCGCTCGCCCCTTCGGCCAACAGCAGGTTGCGGTTGGTCTGGTACGCGTCCGTGAGCTGGGCACCCTTGTCCACCTGGATGAGCCCGCGAAACACGCTCGACGCTCTGTCGGTCAACGCGCCCTTGTACAGCAGATCGCTGCCCGCGTGCGGTGCGGCGTGGTGCTGCAGTGTGTGATGGTCGAAATGTTGGTCGTCGTCGCCGAACCAGAGCGCGAGCATCTCGCTGTCGCTCCCGGGCCCGACGAGCCGACTGCTCACCTCGGCACGGGACAGATCCGCGCCCAGGGCCACGTTGAAGCCAGATAGTCGCGTATCCCGGCTAGCCGACAGGTGCTGCATCGCGAGGTGCTTGACCCCGCGGCCGTACCGCTGGAGCGATACGTAGTGAACCTTCGCGTTGCTCTCGCCGTGCACGACCGTACCGGCCAGGCTCAAGGACGGTCGCTCGAGATCCGGTGACAAGTACTCGTCGATCACGGTCACCTCGGCTCCCGATTCCGCCACGACCAGCGAGTGCGTCGCGACGAGGGCGCCCTCGTCGCTGAGAAGCTTGAAGGCATGGATCGGGTGCTCGAGTCGAACATCGCGCGGGACGTAGAGGAAGTACCCGCCCGACAGAAACGCGAGGTGGAGACTCCAGAACTTCTCCTCCATCGCTGCCGGCCGGCTGTCGAGCGAATAGCGAGCCAGGAGCTCGGGGTGGTCCTCGGCCGCGCTGCGGATCGTGCTGAAGACCACGCCACGCTCGGCCAGTTCCTCATCCAGCTCCAAGTGAGCGGGGCAGCCGTCCCTCTGCACCAGGATTCCCGCCCGGTGACGGGACCGTTCCAGAACCCGCTCGACGGAAGACGGTAACGGTTCGTCCTCGCATTCCGGTCGCGGAGCCGTGGGTGTGAGGCCATCCAGACTCAGCAAGGCCGGGTCCGTGTACCGCCACTCCTCGGATGTCCGGGTCGGGAAGGGGGTCGCCTGGAATCGCTCCCAGGCCTCCAGCCGCCGCGCGGCCAGCAGATCCGGCTCGACCAGCCGCTCCCGAAACGATTCGAACCGATCGGCTGCCGATGTCGCCGCCCACGATGGTGCGGCAGCTCTCTGGCCCGGCTTCACTGTCGCGGTGCTATGCGTCAATCTCCGTTCCTTCTTCTATCCGTCTTCCGCGCCGCCTCCACGGCTGGCACGGTGCGTCTCTCCCTCTCCTTCTCCCACTGCATCGACCGGTCGCAGGTCCCCTCGCGAGCGACCGTTGATGCGCGCCAGGCGCTCCCTCAACACCCGGCAGCGCACCCACAAGCGTCTTTTCGGGTTCCAGGTCTCGCGCCGCGCAGCTCCCGTGTCGATCGCGAGGGGACCTGTGGCCGGTTCGACCTAGCCGACGCTGCCTTCCATCTCGAGCTCGATGAGTCGATTCAGCTCGATCGCGTACTCGAGCGGCAGCTCCTTCGCGATGGGCTCGATGAAGCCGCGCACGACCATCGACATCGCCTCCTCCTCGGAGAGACCGCGGCTCATCAGATAGAAGAGCTGCTCATCGCCGACCTTCGACACCGTGGCCTCGTGCCCGATCGAGGAGTTGTTCTCGTCGATCTCGATGTAGGGATACGTATCGGTCCGCGCGCTCTCGTCGAGGAGCAGTGCATCGCACTCGACGTTCGACTTCGCACCCACCGCGCCATCGTACACCTTGCACAAGCCGCGGTAGGAAGCCCGCCCGTTCTTCTTCGAGATCGACTTCGAGGTGATCTGCGACGTCGTGTGGGGCGCGGCGTGGACCACCTTGCCGCCGGTGTCCTGGTGCTGGCCGTCACCCGCGTACGCGATGGAGAGGATCGAGCCGTGCGCCCGCTCGCCGACGAGGAAGCAGGACGGATACTTCATCGTGAGCTTCGAGCCCAGGTTCCCGTCCAGCCACTCCATCTTCGCGTCCTCGTGCACGATCGCCCGCTGCGTCACGAGGTTGTACATGTTGTTCGACCAGTTCTGGATCGTCGTGTACCGGAAGCGGGCGCCTTTCTTGACGATGATCTCGATCACGCCGGAGTGGAACGACTCGGTCGTATACACCGGTGCCGTGCACCCCTCGACGTAATGGGCCTGAGAGCCCTCGTCTGCGATGATCAAGGTGCGCTCGAACTGCCCCATGCGCTCCGCGTTGACCCGGAAGTACGCCTGGAGCGGGATGTCGACCGTCACGCCCTTCGGGATGTACACGAAAGAGCCACCGGACCAGACGGCCGAGTTGAGCGCGGAGAACTTGTTGTCCGCCGTCGGGATCACGGTGGAGAAGTGCTCGCGGAAGAGATCGGGGTATTTCCTGAGCCCGTCCTCGATCGACTCGAAGATGACGCCCTGCTCCTCCCACTGCTCCTTGAGCGAGTGGTACACCATCTCCGATGATCTCCTGCGGCACGTCGTCCCAGGAGCGCTCCATGTGATCCTGCGGGCGCAGATAGAAGTAGATCTCGTCCAGGGTCGCCTCGAGCGTCGAGAGGTCCCCGCCCCACCTGGGCATCGGCTTGGACTCGTACACCTCGAGCGCCTTCAGGCGAAACTGGAGCATCCACTCCGGCTCGTCCTTGTGCGCCGAGATCTCGCGCACCACCTGTTCGGACAGGCCGGGCTTCGCCTTGAAGACCGGCTTGTCCTCGGTGATGAAGCCGTATTTGTATTCGTCGAGACCTAGCCCGGATACGTTCTCGTTTTCGGGCACAGCGTTACCTCCCCTGGACGTCGGCTAAGCGGTTGCCGCCGCTTCCTCGTGCAGCCAGTCGTACCCGTGCTCCTCCAGCTTGTCCGCCAGCTCCGAACCACCGCTTTCGACGATCACGCCGCCGATCAACACGTGCACGTGGTCGGGCCGGATGTAGTTGAGGACGCGCTTGTAGTGGGTAATCAACAGGACGCCGAGATTCTCATCTACGCTCGAGAGCGTGTTGACGCCGTTGGCGACGATCTTGAGTGCGTCGATGTCGAGACCGCTGTCGGTCTCGTCCAGCACCGCCAGCGCGGGCTCGAGGACGGCCATCTGCAGGATTTCGTTTCGCTTTTTCTCTCCGCCGCTGAACCCGTCGTTCACGTACCGCGTGGCGAAGCTCTCGTCCATCTTGAGAAGGGCCAGCTTCTCCATCAGCTGCCGGTGGAACTCGAACACCTCGACCTCGTCATCTCCCTCGCGGCGCGCGTTCAACGCGGTGCGGAGGAAGTTGGCGATCGACACGCCCGGAATCTCCACCGGGTACTGGAATGCCAGGAATATGCCCGCGCGCGCGCGCTCATCGGGTTCCAGCTCGAGGACGTCTTCGCCCTTGAAGAGGATCTCTCCCGAAGTGACCTCGTACCCCGGGTGGCCCGCGATGACCTTCGCGAGCGTGCTCTTTCCGGACCCGTTCGGGCCCATGAGCGCGTGGATCTGTCCGGGGCCGACGGTGAGGGTGAGACCTTTCAGGATCTCGACGTTCTCGCCCTCGACACGGGCGTGCAGGTCGCTAATCTCCAGCAGATGCTCGGGCATGCCTTCGAAGTCCTTCTGCTCGTAGCGTTTAGCTTGCAAAGGCCGGGACCCTCGCGGGCGCCCGGCCTGAGTCTTGGTCACATTTGTCCAACCAACCCTCAACCTACGCTAGTTGAGACTCGTTTTCAAGTGACGGCGGACCCGTGCGGGCGGGTCGTGCCTTTCGCGGATGCAGCGGACGGAGGGGTCTCAGATGTGGGTGGGCCTGGCGTCGCGGACCGACAACCCGGGCCCTACGTTGGCGTGGCCACAGCGAGCGCAGCCGGGGAGGAGGTCCGATGCGGGCCGCGTATATCGAGGAACACGGGGGACCGGAGGTACTGCGGGTCGGGGAGCTTCCCGATCCCGAGCCGGGCGCGTCGGAGGTCGTGGTGGAGGTGCGGGCCGTCGCCCTGAACCACCTCGACCTCTGGGTGCGACGCGGGCTACCGGGTCTGGATGTGGAGATGCCGCACGTGGGGGGCTCCGACGTCGCCGGGATCGTGGCGAGTGTGGGCTCAGAGGTCCGGGGCTGGGAGCCGGGCGACCGCGTCGTGGTCAACCCGAGCCTCTGGTGTGAGCGGTGCGAGTGGTGCATGCGTGGCGATCACAGCCTGTGTAGCGAATTCAGAATCCTCGGGGAGCACGTGGCGGGAGGACTGGCGGAGCGAACCAGCGTGCCCGCGCGCAACCTCCTTCGCCTGCCGGACGGGTTCGACTTCGAGCGGGCCGCGGCGGCCCCGCTCGTCTTCCAAACGGCCTGGAGAGCCGTGATCACGCGCGGGAAGCTGACGGCCGGGGATACACTACTGGTGACGGGTGCTTCCGGTGGAGTGTCGACGGCGGCGGTTCAGATCGGGAAGCTGACGGGTGCGACGGTGCTGGCGATCACGAGCGGGCCGCACAATGTCGAACGGGTGCTGAACCTGGGGGCCGATGTCGCCATCGATCGCCTGGAGGAGGACTTCTCCCGCCGCGTCTGGGTCGAGACGGGAAGACGCGGCGTGGATGTGATCGTGGACGGCGTCGGCCAGGCGATATGGGAGCCGGCCCTGCGGACGCTGGCGCCCGAGGGGCGGCTCGTCACCTACGGCGCGACCACCGGCGCGGAGGGGCGCCTCGACATCCGACGACTCTTCTGGCGCCAGGGAACGATCATGGGCAGCACCATGTCCGGCGTGGCGGATTTCGAGCGCGTCATGGGACTCATCTTCGCTGGCCGGCTCTCCCCCGTGGTGGACGAGGTGCTGCCACTCGATCGGATCCGGGCGGCGCACGCGCGCCTGGAGCGCGGCGACGTGTTCGGCAAGCTGGTCATGATCCCGTGAGGCTCTCGACGGTCTGCCACGAGCCGGGGGTGCGTCGGTGCCCGCGCTGAACCGCGCCCATCACCTCGCACGGCTCCGCGAGCAGGCATTCGACGTGCTCGTGGTCGGCGGGGGGATCAATGGCGCGGCCGTCGCGCGGGATGCCGCGCGGCGCGGATTCCGCACCGGGCTCATCGAAGCTCGCGATTTTGCCGAGGGGACCAGCAGTCGCTCGTCGAGACTGGTGCATGGCGGGCTCCGCTACCTCGAGCACTTCGAGTTCGATCTCGTCTTCGAGGCCAGCCAGGAGCGCCGTCGGCTGCTCCGCATCGCTCCGCATCTCGTGCGCCCGCTCGAGTTCCTGTTCCCGATCTTCGAAGCGGGGCGGATCGGCAGGGTCAAGCTGGATGCGGGGATGTGGTTGTACGACGCGCTATCCCTGTTCCGGAATATCGAGCGTCACCAGATGTTGGATCGCGATGCGCTGTTGGAGACCGAACCGCGGCTGCGGGGAGAGGGGTTGTTGGGTGGGGCCCGGTACTTCGACGCGCAGGTGGATGACGCCCGCCTGGTGATCACGACGGCGATCGCCGCGGCGGAGGCGGGCGCGGCCGTGGCGAGCCGGGTCGAGGCCACGGAGATCGATACCTCGGATTGGCCCGGGCACAGGGTAACGGCTCGCGACGCGGAGAGCGGGTCCGAATTGCTGATCGACGCCCTCGCCATCGTCAACGCGACCGGGCCGTGGGTCGACGAGACGCTCCAACGCGCGGGGGTGGAGGGCCCGGACACCCTCGCTCCGACACGCGGCACGCACCTTCACATTCCACGTGAGCGTCTGGCGCACACGCACGCCCTGATCTTCGAATCGCACCTGGATGGCCGGATCATGTTCGTTCTGCCGTGGCGCGACCTGACATTGATCGGGACCACGGACGACTACTACGAAGGTGCCCCGGAGGACGTATCGCCGACCGCCGATGACGTGCGCTATCTGCTCGAGTCCACGAACCACCTGTTCCCCGAGGCACGTTTGACGCGGGCGGATGTATTGAGCGCGTGGGCCGGTCTGCGGCCGCTCGTGGCGATGACCGATGCCGATGATGGTGCGGGGGAGGGGGACGTCTCGAGGGATTTCACGATTCGTGAGGAGCGGCCGGGCTTGTTCACGTTGGCGGGGGGGAAGCTGACCTCGCACCGGGCGATGGCCGAGGAGACCGTGGATGCAGTGGCGCCGCTTCTCGCCCAAGCCGGCATCAAGCCGGTCGCGAAGTGTGATACGACGAAGGTGGCGCTGCCAGGCGGAAGCTTCCGGGACATGACGGAGCTGAAGACGCACGTACGGAACGAAGCCGCCCAGCTCGATGTGTCGGAGGAGGGGGCGGACCGGTTGGCCAGGGCGTACGGTCTCCGGGCCGGGCATGTCCTCGGGCTCGTGAGGCACCGTCCGGAGCTGGGCCGGCCGATCCTCGAGGGGCGGCCGCACATCGCGGCCGAGGCGATTCACGCGGTGAGATCCGAGATGGCGTTGCACGTCGAGGATGTCCTCTATCGACGAACGCGAGTCGGATTGGAAACGGCTGCCGAAGTCGAGTCGGCAGCCCGCCGTGTGGGCGAATTGATGGCTCCGGAGCTCGCGTGGACCGGCGTGGACGTGGCCGCCGAAGTCCGACGGGCGGTCGAAGTGCGAGAGCGCGACGATCGAGCGCTGAGCGAGCTGGAGGAGTCTTGAGGGCCGTACCCGCCGGCCTGTGGCTCGTAGTGCCATGGCTTTGTGCCCTCACGGCTTGCAGTCCGGCTGCCGAAGACGCGACGGAGGGCCCGGCGGCCAGCGCCACCGACACGAGCATCAGCCGGCTCGATTCACCCGTTGAGCCCGAATCGGCCGGGGGCGCGAGACCCACCGGCGCACCGATGACCGGTGCCTCATCCGCCAGGGACGCCGCATCGCTATCCGAGCGCACGCCTTTCCCCGACCTGGAAGGTGAGTCGGTCCTTCGCACGTACGACCTGTGGATCGTGAACCGATTGCGGGTGGATCTGTTTGTATTTGCATCCGCCGGGGCGGGGCGCGTGACGTTGGACACGGTGCCTAGCCGCGATTCGGTCAGGCTGAACGTCGAGGTCGGGGCCCGGAGCCTCAGGCTCGACGCCGAGACCCCGGACGGGCGGGCGATCCGATCCACGACGATGGAGCTGGCTCCCGCGTCCTCGAACCGGTGGGAAATCGGAGAGTCTGGAGGTGTGGAGTGACCGCCGGGTGCTTGTACGCACCGTGCACCCCGCGTATCCTCGGTCGGATCCGCACCTGCCCATACGAGCTTGCACCCGGACCGACAGGCGTCCACACACGGAGGACCGATGGCAGTGACGGGCCCTGAAAGTCGCGACACCTGGGGGTCGAAGGTCGCATTCATCCTCGCCGCGGCCGGGAGCGCCATCGGGCTCGGGAATATCTGGGGATTCCCCACCCAGGCGGGCAGGAACGGTGGCGCGGCCTTCCTGGTGCTCTATCTGATCTCGGTGGCGTTGATCGGGGCGCCCGTCATGCTGGGCGAGCTCATCGTGGGACGAAAGACGATGCGGAACCCGGTCGGCGCCTTCAAGCAACTGGCACCCAGGACTGCCTGGTACCTGCTGGGCGGATTCGGCGTGGTGACCGGCGTGCTGATCCTCAGCTTCTACAGCGTCATCGCCGGGTGGACCGTGGCCTACATCGTCAAGGCGGTCACCTGGACATTCCGCGGCGAGGTCGACACGGCCGCGATGTTCGCGAGCGTGTCGGCCAATCCGGTCCGGGCCATCGGCTGGCACCTGTTGTTCCTGTGTATCACGGTGTGGGTCGTGTTGGGTGGCATCCGGCAGGGCATCGAGCGGTGGACGAAGGTGCTCATGCCGGTCCTCCTGGCTCTGCTTGTTCTCCTCGCGCTGAGAGCGGTCACTCTACCGGGCGCGGCGACCGGGCTCGACTTTTACCTGAAGCCAGACTTCAGCGCCGTCACTGGTGGGGTCATCGTGAACGCGGTGGGACAGGCGTTCTTCTCGTTGAGCCTCGGAATGGGCGCAATGATCACGTACGGCTCCTACGTGTCGAAGAAGGACGATCTCGTGTCCTCGGCCGCGTGGGTCACGGGTGCCGATACGCTGATCGCGATGTTGGCGGGGCTCATCATCTTCCCGACTTTGTTCGCGTCCGGATTCGATCCGTCGGTCAGCGGACCCGGGATGGTGTTCGTCGTGCTCCCGTCGCTTCTGGCCTCGATCCCGCCCGAGCCGTACGGTGGCCTGATCTTCGGCACCGGCTTCTTCGTGCTGCTGGGAATCGCGGCGCTTACATCGAGCATCTCGTTGCTCGAGGTCGGGGTCACGTGGGCGGTCGATGAGCGCAAGATCTCGAGGAAGAAAGCGGCCATCACGCTGGCGATCATCGCGTTCGTAGTGGGGATCCCGAGCGCCCTGGCGAACGGGGCCGTCGACTGGCTGACATCGCTCCCGGGGATCGGGCTGGACTTTCTCACCTTCATGTTCACGGTTTTCGGCGTTTTCGCTCTGATTGTGGGCGCGCTACTGATCAGCCTCTTCGTGGGTTGGTACTGGGGTGTCGGAAACGCGGGCGAGGAAGTCCGGGTAAACGACGGCAAGTTCCCCCTCGGGCGGACCTGGTCCTTCCTGATACGTTGGCTGTGCCCGGTGGCGCTGGCGGGTGTACTGATCAACAACGTCATCCAGACATTCTGACGGAAGGGTGCGACGCCCAGGTGCGGAGTCCTGCACAACCTGTGTGGTTCTGCTGCAACATCTGCATAACGCTCGCGAGCCGGTCGGCGTCACAAACCGTTGTTCTCGCCCGTCTTCGTGATGGCGGCGCGCCGGCAAGAAACCTGCACGGTTCAACCTTCGTTCAGATGGATGGCGGACCGCCGCCGCGAAGGTGACCGACGGCGCTCCGGTTACGTCATCGGTGATGGACCCGGAGAAGCTGGGGAGGCGGTGCGGGCCGGGACCGCTGAAATGGTTTGAAGGAGGCTCGATACCGAAACACATGTCGTTCGCAGTGAGGAGGAACCGATGAAGCCGTACTACCTGCTCCTCGCTATCGCGGCGAGCATCGCGGCGATCGCGATCAGCCAGCGTGAGGACCAAGAGCAGGAAGCCGCACGAGCGCAGAACGCCGAGGTCGAACCGGACATCGAATCCGAGACCGACGCCTGGTTCATCTGAGCTCGCGCCAGCGGAGATGACCCCCGCGACTGTTGCCGGGTTCATTTCACCTGCCCACTCGAGGGCCCGGGTCGACTTCGTGTCGCCCCGGGCCTTTCTCATCCAGGATCAGTCACGCGTGTCGGCCGCCTGTGGATGCGTCACCCACGGATCAGTCATCCGCGCGATCCACGGCATCGAAGTCCAGGTGTGAGTGCGACCCGTCGCAGAACGGCTTGTTCTGCGATCCCCCACACCGGCATAGAGCGATAGACGGTCGTCCTGTCGTGTCCCAGCAGTTGCCGTCCGCGTCGACCACCTCGGTGGCCCCTTTCACCAGGTAGGGACCGTTGTCCACTATCGTTATCACTACGCCCTCATCGCTCACGGCAAGCTCCCTGCAAGGTGTCTGTCGATCGAAATGCGTCGATGCATGGCCGCGATCACTCGCCACGCGTCAGCCGGTGTATGAGCAGCGCCGCCCTCAGGGTGGCCGTCCGGAGCGAACCGAGCTCGACGCTCTCCTCTACCGTGTGCCCTCCATCTCCCAACGGCCCCAGACCCGCGAGCCCATCCACATGCGGGGCTACGAAGGAGATATCGGCGGCTCCTCGCGCTCCGGGATCGACGACGTCGATGGCCCCTAGCCGCAGATCGCGACTCACCCGATCGAACAACTTGAACAAGTCCTTGTTCCCCGCTGTGGGAGGCATGGCCGGATAGCTGTCGTGGAACTCGATTTCGCCCGACGTGCCCGGAAGGTGATCGGCCACGATCTCGCGCATCCTCGCTCTGGCGCGCTCCTTCTGCTCTTCGCTGATGAAGCGTAGCCCCCCATCCACCACGACGGTCTGCGCGATCACGTTGGTCTTCCCGAACGCGCCTCCACGGTTGAGGGCCGCGTCGTATTCGACCTCCGTACCCCCCAGTATCACGCCGGGGTTGAACGTCAGGTACTCTTCTCCACGCACATCCTCGTGAAACGCATTCAGGATGCGCGCGACCTCGAAGATGGCGCCGCTCCCGTAGTCCTCTCCGAAGATTTGCGAGGAGTGGCCACGCTTCCCCGTGACTCTGAGCGTCCAACCGCTCGACCCACGTCGTGCAACGGTCGCGGTGTGGGTGCTCCCCACGCCGCCCTCGAATCCGAGCGCGACATCTGCCACGATGCCCGCCTCGATGAGATGGCGCCGGCTGATCTCGATCGGGTGGCCGGGACTCTCTTCGTCGCCGGTGAGAGCCACGGTGATGGAGGTGCCCTCGAGGGCGCCGGCCGCGTGCAGGGCCTTCAGGGCGTACAGGATCACGAGGTTGCCGCCCTTCATGTCCTCCACACCAGGACCTCGGGCCGTGTTGCCATCGCGCTCGAAGCGCTGGAACGGGCTGTCCTCCTCGAACACCGTGTCGAGGTGTCCGATCAGCAGGACTTTTCTTCCGCGCTCGCCCCTCCGCTCGGCGAACAGATGTCCGGCGCGGTTCACCTCCGGCGGCATGTCGATCCAGCGCACGGCGAATCCGAGCTCCTCGAAATGTGGCTCGAGGACCCGCCCGACCGCCTGGACGCCCGAGTGGTTCATCGTGCCGCTGTTCAAGCTCACGGTCTGCTCGAGCATCGCGATCGCCTCTTCAGCGTGCGAGTCGATGTGCTCGACAATGCGTCGCTCGACCTCCGTGAGCTCTTGCCCCAACACCCCACCGGTCGCCCCCGCGAGCATGGCGAGACAGACGCTGATTGCTGCAGGTCGCATTCGATTCTCCGCGGTTTCAGGCCACCGTGACGGCGAGCCGACGCAGTATGGGGGGGAGCCGATCCTGCGGCCACCGACCGTACGGTGAGAACTTTGCCGGGGCGGGCGGGTTATGTTGAGGATCGTCTCACCGTCGGGGATGGGTGGCGAGGGCGGTCTCGTGAGACGTCAACGAGGATCTCGCATGCCACAAAGCTCGCAAGGATCTAGGAGGCTGCTGAAGAACCCTGGTGGGTCGCGACCCCCCTGCGCCGTTCATCAAGCCTACCGCGATCCCACAAGCAGGACGGTGACGGCCTTCAGCAGCCTCCCAGAGGTCGCTGGCTGCTCGGCTCGGCATGGCTCGTCCTTGCCGGCTGCGGGGATTCGATCCTCGATCCGACGGCCGGCTGCGGGATCCCGACCGGCGCCCTGGTGGATGGTGGAATCAATCGCAGCTCCATCCCGGCGCTCACCAACCCGGGCGTGGCTCAGATGTTCGACCCGAAGGTCGGATTCATCGGACTCGACGAACGTGTGATCGGAATAGAGTTCAACGGCCAACCGCTCGCGATCCCGCACCAGGTCCTCTGGTGGCACGAAGTCGTAAACCTCGAGGCCCCCGGCCAGGAGCTCACGGTCACGTATTCGCCGCTCACCGGCTCGAGCATGGTCTTCGACCGTATCGGGACCGGGGTCCGCGGCTTCGGCGTCTCGAAGTACGTGGTGGACAGCAACCTCGTGCTGGAGGACGAGAGCAGGTCGTTGTGGCCGCAGTTGAGCCGGGCCGCGCGCTGCGGAGCGAAAGACGGTCTCAGTCTGGAGTTGGTCCCGTACCAGGAAGTCACCCTGAGGGCGTGGACTCTCCAGCACCGCGACACGTGGATCGTCCACCGGGCGACCGGATTCGACTTCCTGTACACCCTGTATCCGTACGGCGACTACGAGGACCAGGAAACCAGGTTCCTGTATCCGGTGGGGAGCGTCGATCCACGCCGTCCGGCGAAGGAACGCGTGCTCGGCGTCGCGTCCGGGACGGGTGGCATCGCGTTCCCGCTCTCCGGGCTGAGCCAGAGCGCGGCGGCCAACGGCGTCGCGGTATGGGCCGAGAACGCGATCGTAGCGGGCGAGCCGATCGTGATCTTCTGGAACTCCCTCTTTCGGGGCGCCGTGGCGTATCGATCCACGGTGAACGGGCAGGCGCTCACGTTCCGCGTCGAGAACGGTGAGCGTGTCGACGAACAGACCGGGTCGACCTGGATCTTCGACGGTGAGGCGGTCGCGGGCCCGTTGGACCGGCAGAGACTCGAACCGGTCCCCGAGGCGCACGTCTCCTTCTGGTTCGCCTGGGCCCGATTCCAACCTGCCACCGAGGTCTGGTCACCGCCGCCCGCCGCCTCGATCGGTGCTCCGACACCTCCTCTCACCGAGGCCCTCCGAGCCGCCGCGCTCAGGGACGCGGAACCCATCCGCCCGAACTAGGCGTTTCACAGCGGAACGCCGGTGGAGCCACCCGCGTACCTGGTCGGTCGAAGCGGGCGGGTTGACACGTTCCTCGACCCCGTCGCCGGACCACGAGACCGGGTCGAAAATGCGGACGAACAAACGATCAAAGACCACATAAACGATCAAAAAGGTGAATACATGCTAGGGCGCCGGAGTCCCGTGAGATTCAGCGGCGGCAAGGGTCTTCTCGTGGTGGGGTTTATGACCACGTTGGCTGCGACGGGTTGTCGAGACATTCCCGACCTGCCGGCGGCCGGCCCGTATCCCGATGAGCGGCCTCCCATCACCGTCGAGCCCGGATTCCTCGAGTACTCCACGCCGAGCGAGTCGCTGTACGTCCACCCCCTTCCGGAGAACGAGCGCTTGTCTCTCCTGTTCTATCGCGGCCGCGGAGTCGCTCGCGACGGGAACGGCGCGGCGTACGTGTCCGATGCGGGTGGCAGCCGTGTCCTCGTAATCGATGACCGCCTCTTGGTGACCCGAACGGTGGGCGGCCCGACCCCCGAGGGTGGACCCCTGGGTCTGCCGCTCTCCGTCGCTCCGACGGCGGACGGGGCTCTGTTCGTAGTGGACGTCGAGCACCCGGCGGGTCTGCTCTATTTCGACGAGGACGGATCGTACGTCGGCGCGGCCGAGCCTCCCGTAATGAACGGGAACGTACGGGCCGATCCGCAGGGCTACCTTTGGGCGGCCCGCTCGCCCTACATCCTCGGCTTCGAGCCGACGGATGCCGAACAACCGCTCCTG
>JBDHHV010000109.1:0-12109 GCA_039589195.1 Gemmatimonadota bacterium
GGCCTCCGAGACGATCAGATCGCCACGCTGGTTGAACGCGAAACCGAACGGCGTCTGACCCGCCGACGCGTACGACTGAGGAGCCGCGGGTAGATCGTCAGCATCCAGCACATACGTCGTGATCGTGTTGGTGGCCTTCTCCGTGACTACCAGCACGTCACCGTGCGGCGTGAAGCCGATTTGTGCGGGGGCCGTGGAAGCGGCGCTCAACGGGCGTGTCGATCCGGCGAGCGGCGTGAGACTGCCGTCCGTGCCCAGTCGCAACCCGCTGATACTGTTCGGGCTGCCGGCGTTGAGCACGTACACGAGGTCGCCGTGGAGTGCGACGCTGACGGGTCGGTCGCCCCCGCTCGACGCCACATCCGTCAACCGGAGGCCCCCGGGCTCGATGGCGAACACGGACACGTCGTCCGTGCCCGCATTTACGACCAGGAGCCAGCGTCCGTTAGCTGAGCGCACCACGCCTTCCTGATTCCCCAGTCCGCCACCGGTGCCGTACCCTCCCGTCGGTACGTTGGCATCATACGTGAGGCTGCCATCTGGACCACGTTGGTACACGATAACTTCGTTCGGGCCCGCAACGTTGCTCATTAGGTAAACTGCGCCGGCCGCTGTCTGCGCTGCGCTCGCCCGGGAAAAGGAGCCACTTAACGCTCCAGCGTCCCGCGACGTGGGATTCGTCGTCTCCGAACAGGCCGCGAAAGCAATCGCTGCCACCACCAAGCCATGTTTGGTGATCCTCATATGTACCTCCTCGTTCGCGCGCCCGGATCGACCTTGTTCGCACGTCGGATCCTCGGCCTCCGAGCGCCTGCCCCTTAGCGTGCGCGCGCGGAGGGAGTGGCAAGGACCATGCTGATTCGCGAGAAGGTGGCATTGCACGCGTAAGTGGTTGTGCGAAGGCAGATTGCGATACCAGCCAACCCTTGGCCAACCGCCCGTATCCGTTTCAGGAAACCCTGCTGAAACAGTTTCATCTGGGGATGAAACAGCGGAGGATCGGGGAGGAGATTCGGCTCCGAGACGACTACCCGGAAGCCTACGGTGCCCGGGGCCTACAAAGAAGTCTCTCGCTGGCCGACGCGCAGGGCCGCACCCCGCTCGCGTTGGGGACTACTCGGCGCGTGCGAGAAGCGTCTTGCCCGGTTCCGAGAACAGCAATGCGCCCGCAAGGAGGCCTCCCGCCAGGGACAGGACCGCACCCGTGACCAGAAACGCGGTACTGTGCTCGGCTCCACCCCAATACCTGAACACTCGGTCCAGTCTCATGCAGAGTACGTTGCACACGACACCGGTGGTCAAGAAGAAGATCAAGGTCGTGGCGGCCACGGCCGCTACGTTCTCAAGATAGTCGACGACCATGAGGTCGATGAGAGCGCCTGTCGTCGCGCCCATCGCAACTCCGCATATCGCTGCCCAGGCGAGCTTGTGCAGGACGCTGCCATCGGGGAAGGCAACCACCCCGTAGATCACAAAGAGAAGGAACTCTCCGACTACGCAGAGACCGAGGGAGACCAGCAGCGGGTGCCGGTACGCTCGCCTTGTCTCTTCTGCCGTCGGCATTGTCCGGTTCCCGCGGGGAGGTCATTTAATCAGCTTGCCGAAAGGGCTAACTCGTCAACAGTTCGTCAACGGTTAGGCTCGTTCTAACCAGGGCGGTTCCGCGGCGCTAGTGGGCGTACCGTTACGGCGCCATCCAGGATCTCACTTGGCAGACTCACAACCGGTCGGCCAGATTGACCTACGGAAGTCGCTAGGCCCAAGGAGGCTGACTCTGAACGACCAACTCACGCACCCTTCTTCCTTCAGATACCTTGGCGGCTGGCTCGCGCTCGACTTCGTCAACACTGCGGAATGGCAGGGTATGGAGTGTGCGCGCGAGCTGCTGCCAGAGTACTCCGATCTCGTCGTATGGGCCGAGGGCGCAGACCTCATCGCTGCTCCAGAGGCCCACTCGCTGATGCACTCGACCCTGACCCGTCCGAAGTCCGCGAGCCGAGCGGTCGGTGAGGCGCACCGCATTCGAGTCCTCCTCAAACGCATCTTCACTCGGCTTGCGGTACACGGCACCACGGGGAGGGGCCAGCTGGCCCAGTTCAATCGGCACTTCGGTGCCGCGACGGAAGAGCTGCGCGTGGTGCATCGTGACGATGGATTGTGTTGGGTCTGGAGCGACCGCGAAACAGACCTCCGGCGCATCGTGCGGCCAGTAATATGGTCCGCGGCCGAACTGCTTGCGGATTCGACCATGTTGTCCAAACTCCGCCTGTGCGACGGACGCATGTGTGGCTGGTTGTTTCTCGACCTGAGCCGAAGCCAGATGCGGCGCTGGTGTGATATGAGGGTCTGTGGTAATCGTGCCAAAGTCCGGCGTTACTACGAGCGCAGGCGGAAAACCCACCAAAGCCTGGTCGGTGACTAGGGCGCGAGGGGTAGCGCTTGTGGGTTGGGGGTTGATTTCGACGGCGCTGGTCCCGCGTACCAACACATGTCGCAGACGTCGTCACCTGCCGACAGGGTGTGAGGTCGCTCGTAGTGTCCCGCCTCCCCGAAGCCACCGTCGGCAATGGCATTCGCCAGAGCCCAATCAAACGAACACCAGGACCTGCGGAACGCGTCCACCTCTCCACGGTTACCGTGGCGCGCGACGAACTCACGCACCGCCTCAAGGGGAGGACAGTGGGTCCAGAACGTGCAGAATCGATCGTGCTCCTTCCAGGCCCGGCATTCATAGCCCGGTCGCCCCGAGGCTCGGAAGGGATAAACCATGAACATTCGGATGACGAGGTTGACGCGCGCCTGTGGATCCCGACACAGAAGACGCGCAGCCAACCTCGGGATGGCCAGGAATCTCACATACAGCTTCCAGCCAACGTCGGTCACCAGTTCCATCGCATAGACGCGTTCAACCCGCCGCTCGATGAGGGCGTGAAATGCGGAGATCGTCAGCAACGCCAAGAAGACGTTGTGGCGACTGCCACGCGTCGGCAGCCGATCCAGGTTCGCCTCCCGGACGAGCTGATTCTGCTCGGTCCACGCTCGATCGAGTAGCATCGTCACATCATGAGGCAGAAACCGCCCGCGCTCGGGGCAATCGCGATCGATGAGCCTGCCGGCGAGCGTCTGGCGAGCAGCTCTCCTCGCGGCGTGACGTACGATACAACCTATGATCCGCATGAGCCGCCTCCAGCGAAGCACCAGGTCCATTCACCGTTCCCACTGATCGGTCTCATTCGCGGCACTCGCTGAGCGGGTGGGGCCAACCGTTCTCGCAGAACTGTCGTACGGCTTGATTCCTGACCCAGTCGCGGACGAGAGGGTGCGGTAGGAATCCGGTCTCGTCCGCGGCGTACTCCAACCCGTCGAGGACTTCGCGGTACGGCCCGAATCCGAACAGCCGGATCGGAACCACAATAGTCCGACCCCCGTCCTCGTTGGCTCGAACGACCCAGGTCCGGATACGTCGCTCAGCTCTGGCGCGCGCCGCGGGCCAATCCTCCCGCAGCGTCTCGACGGCGACCCTCCGAAACGACCCTATGGAGCGAATGGAGTCTGCCAGGCCATCGAGCCGACCGATTAGCGCCAGGTTGGACTCTTCCGTGCTCATACCATGCGCGAGCAGGAGGACGCTCTCGTTGGCCGGGTTGCGGCTCAGGGCCTCAACCCGCTGTCGAAGGATAGACCCGATCTCCGGGGCTTCCGACAGCCCCGCGAGCTCGATCGCCACCTCCGCTCGCCGCTCGATTGGCCTGGACAACTCTGCCTCTGCGGAACCCCGACCACCACCCGGTTGGGTCGGTGGATCCTCGCGCATGCCCAGCAAGAACTGCGTCCTGTGCAGAAACGAGCTCCCGGAGATGAAGAGCCGCACCACCGCGATTCGATCGACATTTGCCGTGTCGAGACGGTTCACGGCCTCCTGAAGAGTCTCCCGGCGGGCCATCCCGAACGCGATCTCGGTCGGCAGCTCGGCGGCGAGCGGAGCCATGGCCGCCTCGACGGCCGCGTTCCAGGCGGGCGATCCTCCGTGAGCCATGACCAGAACGCCCACGCGGCCCGCACCAGACGAAGCCGACATGGATGCCTGAGGGTCTTGGCTCGCGGCCGCACAACCGGCTAGCGACAGGGCCGCAGCTAGCACGGAAAGTCGCCGGCAACTCGAGTGGACCCTCATCGCCCCGGGAACGGCGGAGATCACTGCGTTCGGCGGATGGAGTGGTATCAGGAGGCTCGGGCTAGCGCGCCGAGCCGGTCGACGTCTGCCCGGCCGGCTTCAGACGCTCGCCCAGGGACGCGAGCAGAAGCCAGGTCGCCGGTACTCCGACCATCAGCAGCGGGAACCACCTCCCGTAGATTCCGTAAGGCGAATACGGCTCGGTCGCCATGTGGAAACGGAGAACCGCCGGGCTCGTCAGGATCCCCGCCTCGGAGAGCTCGTGCAGCGAGTAGATGGCGATCTGCATGACGAACAGAAGCAGGAAGATGCCTGTGACCTGGAAGAAGCGGCGGATGTTGATCCGGTGGCCGTAGTGCGCCCAGGCCCACGCCATCAAACCGGCCCCGGCGAGCCCGAGGAGCGCTCCCTGAACGACCTGCGCGCTCCGCACCTGAAACAGCATCAGCGCTGTCTCCATGCCCTCGCGCGTGACCATCAGCGCCGTGAACGCGAACACGCCCACCGCGGCCCAACCGCCTCGTCTCGAGGTCGCCGCGGACTCGAGGCGGTGCTCCATCTTCTGCTTGAGGGTCGGCCCGGCGCGCCACATATGGATGACGAGTCCCACCACGAAGGGGATCGCCACCAGCCCCGCCACCCCTTCCCACAACGGCACATTGGCCCCCTGGTAGAGCACCCAGCCGAGACCCGCGCTCGTCGCGAGCGAGGCTACTATGGCCCAATGAACCGCGGAGACCAGGTGGATCCGGCTGGACTTCCGGAGGTAGGCCAGCACGATGGCCACGATCAGGAAGGCCTCGAAGCCCTCGCGAAGAACGATGACGAAAGAGGAAAGCACCTGCGCCCCTCCGCTGACAGTCGTAGTTGAGACCCAGTCTCAACTACGATAGCGGTCATCGGGGCGGTAAAGCAACCCTACTCTGGTGGGTGGGACACAATACCCCTGTGACTGCGGGCGGCTCTACGGTTGCCTTCCAGCCACCGCGACGCTAACTGGCTATGTGGAATGTAGTTGCGGCGGTGGGCGGGTCCCAAGGTCAGGCTGCCGTGGCGCGGCATGGCCCTCGCATCCGTACAACCGGCGGGCCCCGCCCGAAAGGGATGGCCCCGGAGCCATCGTCGAAACAAACAAGCTCTTGGAGGTTAGGGGAGGTTCGGGTACGTTTTCCTGACCTCGATCCGTGGAGTCGTTTGAAAGCTTGAGCTCGCTGGCCAAGTCCGATTCGATCGGTCACCGCTTCGGCGGTGCTGCCATGATCATCGTGGCGCTGGCGCTGCCATACGCGAGCCCGCTGGTCTGCGATACTCCGGACTATGAGTCCTCGAGCGCCTCGACCTCCGGGGCCGATCACACGAGCATCCATTCTCAGCCCCCCGGGTGTGGGTCCTGCGATACGCCGATGGACTGCTGTGTCATTCCGGTCGGTCCAACAGCCGACCGGCTCGACCACGTGAGGCTGTTCGAGCACCCCGCACCGGAGCCCGCAGCCCCAGCCCTTGCACCCTCGAGCACCGCTTTCACGCCGCTGACGCCGCCGCCAAAAGTCTGACCTCTCCCAAAACCCGTGCATCCACTCGCCGCATCGGGCGCGAGTGGTCTCATCACGTCTCCACGGTCCGGCACCCGGGCCCGGGGGAACGGAGAGGTTATCAAATGGTTGATTTGTCTCGACCTCGCGAAGGTGCCTCGGCAGGTGCCACAGCGCGCGGGCGTCTGGTTCGAGCTGCTGCTACCGGGAGGGTGATCCTGCTGGCGACCGCAATGCTGGAGGTCGCTGCGCCCCCCCTTTCGGCACAAAGCCAAGCGGACACGCTCAGGCTGTCTCAAGCGGTCACCATGGCTCGCGAAACGAATCCGGCTCTACGGGCCGCGATGCTCCGTGCGGCGGCGGCCACCGAGCGGGTTCCCCAGGCGGGGGCGCTGCCCGATCCGATGTTGGGCTTCGGGTTCATGAACCGTCCGGTGGATGACCTCGGGACGGACCAGGCCATGACCATGAACTCCGTCCAGCTCTCCCAGCGCCTACCCTGGCCCGGGAAGCTGGGGTTCACCGAGGAGCGTATGCGGCGTCTGGCCGAGGCCGACCGGCTGGAGGCGAGCGAGCTGGAAGGGGCCCTGATCGCTCGCGTCAAAGGCGCCTACTTCGAGTTGGCTTACATGGATCGAGCGCTCGAGATCATGGACGAGACCCGCTATCTACTGCGCGAGTTCCTCGACGTGTCGACCACGCTGTACGAAGTGGGTCGCGGGGTCCAGCAGGATGTGCTTCAGGCCCAGATCGCGGTTGCCGCGATGACCGCGGACATCACGATGATGCAGGAGAACCGCCTCGCGATGGCGGCCCGCCTGAACGCGCTCCTGGGTCGAGAGGCCACCGTACCGGTCGGTGCTCTCGAGCTCAATGGCGCGCTTCGAACGCTCCCGTCCCCCGACTCGCTGATGCGGCTCGCGATCGATGAGCGCCCCGCGCTGGCGGCGGCCCGCGAGCGAGCGGCTGCGGCCGAGGCGGGCTATCGGGCCGCTCGCCGGTCGCTCTATCCGGACTTCACCGTCGGTCTCGGATACGGGCAGCGACCGCAGTTCGACGACCTGTTCACCGTGTCGGTGGGGATCAGCGTGCCTCTATGGGCCGGTTCGAAGCAGATCCCGCTGCGCACCGAGATGCGGGCGATGCAGGCCATGGAGGAAGCCCGCGAGCGGAACCTCCACAACGAGACCTTCGCCCGGCTGGCCGAATTGACGGCTCAGGCCGAGCGCGCGCGGAGCCTGATCGAGCTGTACACGAAGTCGATCGTCCCTCAGGCGCGAGCCTCGGTCGAATCGGCGCTCTCCGCCTACCGGGTTGGGCAGGTGGACTTCATGACCCTCGTGACGAACGAGATGACGGTGAACCGATACGAGATCGAGATCGTGCGCCTGGTGGCGGACTTCCACACAGCCGTGGCGGACGTGGAGGCCCTGATCGCCACAGAGTTGGAGGGAAATCGATGAAGACGCTGAAGATATGGGCGACCACCGGAAGACCGGGGCGCTTCGGCGCGTGGCTGTGCACGCCCGGACCACGGATCGCCCCGAGCGGGCTGGGACTGATCGCGATACTCCTCTCCGGATGCGGGCCAGGGGATTCCGGCCCCTCCGCGGAAGACATGGGGATGACCGCCGAAGAGCACGTGGCCATGGAAACTGGCGAGGCTCAGGAGCCACTGGAGACAGCCCTGGACACAAGCGCCGTGGCAACGCGGAGCCCGGTCCATCTGACGCCCGAGCAGGAGCGCGCGCTCGGCGTGACGTACACCACCACCCGTCGCGAGACGCTCACCCGCGCGATCCGGACCGTCGGGAGAATCGAAGCGCCCGAGCCCAGCATCACCGACATCACCCCAAAGATCGAGGGCTTCGTCGAGGATCTGTTCGTGAACTCGACCGGGGAATCGGTGCGTCGAGGGCAGCCGCTTCTCACGCTGTACAGCCCGATGTTGGTCGCGGCGCAGGAGGAATTGCTCACGGCTGGCAGACTCGCCTCGCAGCTGGATACGACCGCCGGCGAGGGGTGGCATGGGGCGCAATCGATGCTGGAGGCGGCCCGCCGTCGATTGCTCTACTGGGACATCACTCCAGAACAGGTCGAGAATCTGGAGAGGACGGGTGCCGTGACCAAGACGCTCACCTTCGTCGCACCGGTGAGCGGCATCGTGCTCGAGAAGGACGTCATAGAGGGGCAGCGCGTGATGCCGGGTGCCCGCCTCTACCGGATCGCCGATCTGTCGAGCGTGTGGGTCGAGGGAGAGGTCTTCGAGCAGGATCTACAGTTCGTGACCGAGGGGGTGCAGGCGCATATCGAGGTCGCCGCGTACCCCGGAGAGCATCTGATGGGAACGGTGAGCTTCGTGTATCCGGTCGTGGACGTTCAAAGCCGGACGAACCGGGTGCGGGTGACCGTCCCGAACCCGGACCTCACCCTCAAGCCCGGCATGTTCGCCACCGTCTTCTTCGACGTTCAGGTCATCGACGACGATGTGACCGTCCCCCTCGACGCCGTGATCGTGACCGGGGAGCGGAACCTGGTGTTCGTGCGCGACGCCGATGGGATGCTCACGCCGCGCGAGGTCGTCCTCGGCGCCCGAGCCGGCCGCCGCGTCCAGATCCTCCAGGGCCTGGTCGAAGAGGAGACGATCGTCGCTTCGGCCAATTTCCTCGTCGACGCGGAGTCGCGCCTGGCCGCCACGGGCGGCGCGATGCCGGGGATGCAGCACGCCGGTCACGGGTCCGCCGTGGAGCCCCAGGAAGAAGGCGTGACCCCGCCGGAAGACCCGGCCGCGCGAGACACGACGCCGGCGGAGCACGATCATGATTAACCGCGTCATCCTCTGGTCGCTCCAGAATAGGTTTCTGGTTCTTCTCGCGACCGCGGCCGTGATCGGTGCTGGGCTGTGGGCCCTGCTAACGACGCCGCTGGACGCGATCCCGGACCTGTCCGATGTCCAGGTGATCGTCCAGACCGACTTTCGCGAACAGGCGCCGCAGATCGTCGAGGACCAGGTCACGTACCCGATCACCTCGGAGATGCTGAAGGTGCCCGGCGCGCAGGTCGTGCGCGGCTACTCCTTCTTCGGCCTCAGCCTCGTGTACGTGATCTTCGAGGACGGCACCGACATCTACTGGGCCCGCTCGCGCGTGCTCGAGTATCTGAACGGGATCCGCCCGCAGCTACCGCAGGGCGTGGAGCCGACGCTGGGTCCCGACGCCACCGGCGTCGGTTGGGTCTACGAGTACGTGCTCGAGTCGGACAGTTTGGATCTGGGGGAGCTCCGGTCACTTCAGGATTGGTATCTCCGCTACCAGCTCACGGCGGTGCCGGGGGTGTCGGAGGTCGCGAGCCTGGGCGGCTTCGTGAAGCAGTACCAGGTGGAGGTGAATCCCGAGCGTCTGCGTGCGTTCGACATCCCGGTCACGCGAGTGGCACAGGCGATCGGGGCGCACAACGTCGACATTGGCGCCCGCGTGCTCGAGATGGGGGGGCGCGAGTACATGATCCGCGGCCTCGGGTATCTGGGTGGAATCGACGACATCGAGAACGTCTCCGTCGGCGCGACACCGACAGGAACCCCGATTCGGGTGGCGGATGTCGCTACCGTGCAGGTGGGTCCGGCACCACGCCGCGGCGCCGCGGATCTGGACGGTCGCGGTGAAGTGGTGGGCGGCATCGTTGTCATGCGCTTCGGGGCCGACGCGTTGCGGACCATCGAAGCGGTCAAGGACAGATTGGCCGAGATCGAGCGCGGACTACCCGCCGGCACGAGGCTCCGCACCGCGTACGACCGCAGCGAACTGATCCACCGGGCGATCGAGACCCTGCGGGACAAGCTTCTCGAGGAGTCTCTGATTGTCGCGCTGGTCGCGGTGGTCTTCCTGCTTCACTTCCGCTCGGCTCTCGTCGCCATCGTCACGCTTCCGCTCGGCATCCTCATCTCGTTCATCATCATGCGGACGATCGGCGTGAACGCGAACATCATGAGCCTCGGTGGTATCGCGATCGCGATCGGGGCGATGGTGGATGCGGCGATCGTGATGATCGAGAACATGCACAAGCACCTCGAGCGCGCCGAGGCGGCCGGGGGCGAGGTGGATCGCTGGGCGATCGTGTACGAAAGCGCGAAGCAGGTCGGGCCTCCGCTCTTCTTCTCGCTTCTCATCATCACCTTCAGCTTCCTCCCCGTGTTCTCGCTCGAGGCTCAGGAGGGCCGGCTGTTCAAGCCGCTCGCCTTCACGAAGACGTTCGCGATGGCGGGATCGGCGCTCCTGGCGATCACGCTCGTCCCGGTACTCATGGGGTACCTGATCCGGGGCAGGGTGCGAACGGAGTCGGAAAACCCGGTAAACCGTCTCCTGCGCTTCTGTTACCGGCCGATCATCGGATTCGCGCTCCGCCGACCGTGGCTGGTGGTAGCTCTGGCGGTCCTCGTCCTCGCGGCGACGGTCATCCCGGGCCGCCGCCTCGGGAGCGAGTTCATGCCCCCGCTCCAGGAGGGCTCGATCCTGTTCATGCCGACGACGGTGCCGGGTGTGTCGATCGCGCAGGCGCGCGAGATCATGCGATACCAGGACAGCGTGCTGGCGTCGTTTCCGGAGGTGGAGTCCGTGCTGGGCAAGGTCGGTCGGGCACAGACGGCCACGGACCCGGCGCCGCTCGACATGTTCGAGACGACGATCACGCTCAAGCCCAAGAACGAGTGGCGGGCCGGTGTGGCCTTCGACCGCCTGTTGGCGGAGATGGACGGCGCGGTTCAACTACCGGGTGTCACGAACGCCTGGACCATGCCGATCAAGGGTCGCATCGACATGCTCGCGACCGGGATCAGGACGCCCGTCGGGATCAAGATCTTCGGCCCCGACCTCGACACGCTGCAGGCGCTCGGTGAGCAGGTCGAGCGAATCGTCCAGCAGGTACCCGGCACGCGGAGCGCGTTCGCCGAGCGCGGCGTGTCCGGTTACTACGTGGACATCGAGATCGATCGGGCCGAGGCAGCGAGATACGGTCTGAACGTCGGGGATATCCACGGCGCGATCACCTCGACGGTAGGTGGTGTGAGCGCCGCCACCACCGTGGAGGGTCGCGAGCGGTACGCGGTCAACGTCCGCTACCCGCGCGAGCTGCGCGACGATATCCAGAAACTCCGCGAGGTAGTCGTGCCGGCGCCGGGTGGCGCTCAGATCCCGCTCGGCCAGCTGGCCGGAGTGGACGTGGTCCAGGGCCCCATGGCGGTCAAGACCGAGAACGCGTTTCCGGTGACGACGGTGTTCGTCGACATCGGAGGGCGCGACGTTGGCGGCTACGTGGACGAGGCCCGCGAGCTGGTCGCCCGCGAGCTCTCACTGCCGACGGGCTACTCGCTCGTGTGGAGTGGCCAGTACGAGTTCATGCAACGCGTGAAGGAACGACTGCGCATCGTGGTCCCGGTCACGTTGGGCATCATCTTCCTGCTTCTCTACCTGAACTTCCGGGGGATCGCCGAATCGCTGATCGTCATGCTCGCGCTTCCGTTCTCGCTCGTCGGGGGAATCTGGTTTCTGTGGCTGCTCGGTTACAACACGAGCGTCGCCGTGTGGGTGGGCTTCATCGCGCTCGCGGGCGTCGCGGCCGAGACCGGCGTCGTGATGCTCATCTATCTGGACGAGGCGTTTCACAAACGCCGTCTCGAAGGCAGCCTGCGCGACCGCTCCGATGTGGCCGCCGCCGTCCGCGAGGGGGCGCTCGAACGGTTGCGACCCGTGCTCATGACCGTCACCGCGATCATGGCTGGTCTCGCCCCCATCCTGTGGAGCGCGGGAACCGGGGCGGACGTAATGAAGCGGATCGCATCGCCCATGGTGGGTGGCATGTTGAGCGCCACCCTGCTCACGCTGGTCGTGATCCCGGCCATCTATCTGCTCTGGAGGCGCTGGCAGGTCGAGAGGACGCCGACCGCGGTCACGAATCCGACCCGGGAAGAGCCACCGCTCATCACTCTTCCAGAGGAGGACAGATGAAACGAGGAGGACAGATGAGGAACCACGCCTGGGTGCTGGCCATGCTCGCTGTGGCCGCGGCCTCCCCTCCGGCGCGAGCCGCCGCACAAGACGATGCCGGGCCCTCCGAGACCGAGCGCGAGGTCCAGGCTGTCGTCCACGGCTTCAAGGCGGCGCTCTTGGCGGGCGACTCGCTCGCCGTCCTCGATCTCCTGCACCCCGAGGTGCGGGTGTTCGAAGGGGGCCACGCGGAGACGCGGGACCAATACCGGAGCGGCCACCTGCGCTCGGACATCGCCTTCCTGGGGGCCGTGACCACGGACACGATGTGGGATCAAGTCGTCGTCGGATCCGATGTGGCGCTCTACCTTAGCGAGTACACCGTGAAGGGCGAGTACCGCGGCCGGGAGATCGACGCGCACGGC
>JBDHHV010000110.1:0-12021 GCA_039589195.1 Gemmatimonadota bacterium
GCTCCCCGAGTGCCGGCAGTTCTACGAGGCGACCTGGCTCGAGATCGAGGAGCGGCTCGAGCACGGTATCGGCCCCCTCGATGAGGAGCGTTTCAGGATCGTGGTCGAAGGCCCGCCGCCGTGGCCGCACTTCCGCGCGTTCTGGGAGATGTTCAAGCGGTGGGGCGCCGTGTCGGTCGCTTCGAGCTACGCGAAGGTGGGCGGGATCTTCGATCGCGGGTTCCGCCACGATCCCACCCGGCCGTTCGAGTCGCAGGCCGAATACTGCCTCAACTGCTACACGAACCTGAACCTGGGGCTGCGCACCGATCTTCTGCGCGCGTACGCCGAGGAGTACGAGGCGGATGGAGTCGTCATCCACTCGGTGAAGTCGTGCCGCTCGTTCAGCGTCGGACAGGCGGACCTGCGCGAGGCGCTCATGGAGCAGACGGGACTCCCCACACTGTTCATCGAGAGCGACCTGGCCGACCCGCGGTACTTCCAGGCGGCCATGCTCCAGAATCGGATCGATGCCTTCTTCGAGGGCATGAAGCACCGGCGGCTCGCCGTGCTGAGCGCATGACGCGGCCCGCGGGAGCTCCTCGGCGGCCTACCAGGCGGAAGGAGGCTCGACGATGGTAGTCGGAGGTGTGGACGTCGGATCCACGCAGACCAAAGCGGTTCTGCTGGACGAGGACAGGCGCATCGTGGGCCGGTCGCTCATCGACACGGGCGCCCACGTGGTGCGTGCGGCGGAGCGCTCGTTCGAAACGGCCATCGAGCTCGCCGGTCTCGAAGCACATGACGTGGGGCACGTGATCGGCACCGGGTACGGCCGCTACAAGGTGACCTTCGGTGATGACCAGGTGACGGAGATCAGCTGCCACGCGAAAGGAGCCAACTTCATCTTCCCCGGCACCAGGACCGTGCTCGACATCGGTGGCCAGGACACGAAGGCGATCCGCATCGACGAGAGCGGCGATGTCGCCGATTTCTGCATGAACGACAAGTGCGCCGCGGGCACGGGCAGGTTTCTCTCCGCGGCGGCCGAGGTCATGGAGCTGGGGATCGACGAGATCGGCCCCCTGGCGCTCGAGGCTCGCATCCCGATCAAGATCACCAACGTGTGCACCGTGTTCGTCGAGACCGAGATCCTGAGCCACATGGCGAGAGGCCGGAAGATCCCCGATGTGCTGGCGGGGGTCCACCGCGCGATCGCACGCCGGGCGGTCGGGCTCTTGCGCCGGGTCGGGCTGGAGTCGGAGTACACGTTCACCGGCGGCGTGTCGCGCAATCCCGGGATGTGCCAGGCTCTGAAGGAACGTCTGGGCGAGGAGCTGAACGCCTCGGAGGACTCCCACTACATGGGAGCGATCGGCGCCGCACTCTTCGCGTGGGAGCGGGTGCACGGTGGAGCCCCGGCTGGGCTCGTCACGTGATGCGACCCTCGGTCAGCATTGGAGGTGAACGTTGAGCTACGTCCTGGGCCTGGACCTCGGGGCGAGCACCACGAAGGGCGTCCTGCTGGATCCGTCGGGGCGGGAGATCGCCCGGGCGAGCGCGACGACGGGCGTGTTCTTCGAGCGCGCCGCGGACACGGTACGGGACCGGTGCTGCGAGCTGGCGGACGTCGCGCCGGACGAGATCACGTACGTGGCGGCGACCGGGTACGGGCGCTATCGGGTCCCGTTCCGGCAGGTGCAGATCACCGAGATCACGTGCCACGCGCGCGGAGCTGTCGCGCGGTTCCCGAACACCCGAACCGTGATCGATGGCGGGGCGCAGACCACGCGGTGCATGAAGATCGCGCCCAATGGACGGGTACGCTCGTTTCGGCAAAACGACAAATGCGCGTCCGGCTCCGGGCGCTTCCTGGAACGGGTGGCGAAGGCGATGGAGCTGGACCTGACCGAGCTCGGACCGCGTGCGCTCCAGTCCGACGACCCGTGCGAGATCTCGTCCATCTGTGCGGTGCTCGCCGAGTCCGAGGTGATCAACCTCGTGAGCCAGGAGAAGCCCACAGAGGACATCCTCGCGGGCGCGCACCTCGCGATCACGGGACGGGTGGCCTCGCTGGTGAAGCCGCTCAAGCCCGAGCCCGAGGTCACGCTCACGGGTGGCGTGGTCCACAACCCGGCGTTCGTGGAAGCCCTCGAGGCTTCCCTGGGGACCACCATCAACGTTTCACTGGACAATGAGTTCGCTGGCGCACTCGGGGCGGGGCTGCTGGGGCGCTACCGACTCAGCCGAGCTGCGGCATGACCGCCGGGACGGACCCGATGCGACGGGCACCAAGCCCATCGACGACAAGACACGAGAAGGTGGCGCCATGAAGGCAGCAGTCTTCACCGAAGCTGGACGCCCCCTCGAGGTTACCGAAGTCCCGACACCGATTCCGGGACCCGGGGAAGCGCTCATCCGCGTGGCGGGGTGCGGACTCTGCCACACCGACCTCCACTACATCGATCACGGCGTCAAGACGTTCAAGCCGCCACCCATCATCCTGGGCCACGAGGCGGCGGGCACGATCGAGGCCCTGGCCGATGATGTCGCCGATCGGTCCGTTGGGGATCGCGTGTTGATCCCCGCCGTCCTCTCGTGCGGGCGCTGCCGCTTCTGCCGCGAGGGGCGCGAGAACATCTGCGAGGACCTGGTCATGTTGGGCAACAACATGGATGGCGCCTACGCGGAGCTCGTCACGGTTCCCGCTGCGGAGCTCGTCGAGGTGCCCGATGGGCTGGCCCTCGAGCAGGCGTGCGTGATCGCGGACGCGATCTCGACACCCTACCACGCGGTGAAGAACCGGGGTCGCGTTCAGATGGGAGACACGGTGGCCGTCGTCGGGTGCGGCGGGGTCGGACTCAATCTGGTCCAGTGCGCGACGGTCGCGGGTGGGCAGGTCATCGCGATCGATCTCAGCGAGGAGCGCCTCGAGCTGGCGCGGCGCCTGGGCGCTACCGAGGCGATCAACCCGGAAGGCATCGAGCGTCTCGACAAGCACGTACGAGGTCGCACGGGTGGTGGTGTGGATGTGGCGTTCGAGGCGGTCGGGACACCCGCCACGATCCAGCTCGCGTTCTCCCTGGTGCGAAAGGGGGGACGGCTGTGCGTGCTCGGCTACTCCCATGAGCCTGTCTCCATCTCCGCAGCCAAGCTCATGTATTATGAGATGGAGATCATGGGAAGCCTGGGGTGCGGCGGCGGTGAGTACCCCGAGATCCTGGGGCTGGTGGAAGCCGGTCAGCTCCAGCTGGACCCGGTGGTCTCGGGATCCGTGCCCCTCGATGAGATCAACGAGGGTCTCGACCGCCTGCGTCGGGGTGAGGGCGTGAGATGGGTCGTGACACCATGAAGCCCTGCTAGCCAAGGAAGGCACGAGGGGAAGCCGATGAGGACCGAAACCGAGTCAGAGTCCGGCGAGACCGAGACCCTTTCCAGAACCACCGAGTGGCGTAACCGCCTGGCGATCCTGGTGGGAGGACTACTCCTGTTCGAAACGCTGACGGGACTGTCCATCTATCTCCTCCCGTTCAGCGTGTCGAACCAGGTCATGGTCCTCCTCCACACGATCGCGGGGCTCGTCTTCCTCATCCCCTTCTGCTGGTATCAGTTACGTCACTGGCGCGCGTATTCCCGCTGGCAGATGTCGCACGTGGTGCTCACCGGGTACTTCGCGCTGGCGGTCACGCTGGTCGCGATCGTGTCCGGGCTGGTGTTGTCGTACCAGGCGTTGTTCGCCACCCGGATCAGCTACGCGTGGGACCTCGTCCACATCGTCGCGACGTTCGGCGTGCTGGCATCCGTGATTCCCCACATCGTGGTGCTGTTCGTGCGCGCACGCCGGGCTGCCGGCGCGAACGGAAAGGCCCGGCCGCTCGTCACCGCCCAGCGCGGCTACGGGCTCCAGACGCTGGGCCTGGCCGTAGTATTGATGCTCCTGGTCGCGGCGGGCACCTGGTTGTACGAGCCCACCGCCGTGCAGAACGAGCTGCCCGAGGACTACAGCTACCTGTACGGCGAAGACCGGCCGTTCGCGCCCAGTCTGGCCACCACCAGCACCGGTGGCGCGTTCGACGCTCACACGCTGGGTGGCTCGGAGGCGTGCGGAAGCGCGGGCTGTCACGAGGAGATCGCGAAGGAGTGGGCGGTGAGCTCGCACCGCTGGTCGGCCATGGACCCCGCGTTCCAGAAGGTGCAGTCGGTCATGGCCGAGCAGAACGGACCCGAAACGACCCGTTACTGTGGCGGCTGTCACGACCCGATCTCCCTGTTCTCGGGCGCCAAGAACGTGTTCGCCGAGGACCTCACGAACCTGATCGGCTATCAGGAGGGCGTCTCCTGCATCGTGTGTCACGCGATCAAGGAGACCGACGTCCAGGGGAACGCAAACTACGTCCTGAACCAGCCGGACCGATACATGTTCGAGCTGGCGAGCGGCTCAACCGCGAAATGGGTGAGCGATTTCCTGATCCGGGCATATCCCCGCCAGCATGTCGAGACCCTGCAGCACCGGCTGTTCAAGAGCCCCGAGTTCTGCGCGGCCTGCCACAAGCAGTTCATCGATGAGGAGATCAACCAGGTCGGGTGGGTCCAGCTCCAGAATCAGTACGACAATTGGCGCAAGAGCCGCTGGTACACGGAAGGCGACCCGACCAAGACGATCGAGTGCCGCGAGTGCCACATGCCGCTGATCGAGTCCCTCGACCCCGGGCGCGGCGACGATCTCGACTACAACCGGACGACAAGCGACGGGAAGCACCGCAGCCACCGCTTCCTCGCCGCGAATCAGTTCATCCCGCTCGCGCTCGAGCTCGAGGGGGCCGAGGAGCACGTGGAGCTCACGAAGAAGTGGATGCGCGGCGAGCTCGAGATACCCGAGATCGCCGACAAGTGGCGCACGGGACCCGCCGTCCCCATCGAGCTGATCACGCCGGACGAGGTGGTTGCCGGCGAGCAAGTCGATTTCAGGGTGGCCATCACCAACAACAAGGTCGGGCACGACTTCCCGACCGGGCCGCTGGACATCATCCAGGCATGGGTCGAGGTGGAGGTCACGGACCAGGCCGGGAACGTCATCTTCGCCAGCGGAGATCGGGACGAGGGCCACTTCATCGCCCCCGGGTCATTCATCTTCAAGGCCGAGCCGGTGGACCAGTACGGGAATCTCATCGACCGGCACAACCTGTGGGAGATGGTGGGCGTCCGGTACCGCCGCGCGCTGTTCCCGGGCTTCTCGGACAACGCCGAGTTCGCGTTCTCGTGCCCCGCCACAATGCTACCAGTCGGAGCGGACACGGGACGCGAGCTGGCCACGGAGCCGGGACGCGAGCCCGGGGCGGACCGCCAGGAGGGCTTCGAGTTGTCGGTTCCCGGCCAGGTGACCGAGTTGCGCGTGTCGGCGAAGCTCATGTACAGGAAGTTCGATCAATACCTGCTCAATTTCCTGTTCGGCGAGGATTCGGGACTCACGGCCCCCGTCACCGTGCTTTCGGAGACCGAGGCGACGATCCCGGTTCGCACCCGAACGGCGGTCACGGCGGGAGCCGGCGAGACGGCCAACCAATAACAGGTATCTTGATCCGAGTGTCAGGTACGCCCTCGTATAGCCGCGCCTGACGACCGGATTTCCGGAGGAGAGACGATGCAGAGCATGAGAGCGGCGGGCCGGCGGTCGTGTACGCCGATTGCCGTGCTCATCGCCGCTGGCGTTGCCGGCTGTGGCGGTGACTCGGGCGCGAGCACCTGGACAGGGACGATGACCGACAGCGCAGGTGTGATCATCGTCTCGAATGGCGCGGAGGGTCTGTGGCCCGCCGACGACGGCTGGGGAGTCGTCGAGTTGTTGCGCATCGGCAGCATGGAGGGTGACCCGGCGTACCAGTTCGGTCAGATCGCGGGCATCGGGATCACCTCGGATGGGCGCATGTTCGTGCTGGACCAGCAGGCCCAGCATGTGAAGGTCTTCGGCGCCGACGGGGTGCATCTGGCCACGCTGGGGGCGGCCGGATCGGGTCCCGGCGAGTTCGCGCTCGGCGCGGGCCCCGTGCTCGTAGGGGCCGGGGACACGGTCCATGTGCCGGATCTTCAGAATCAGCGCGTGAATCGCTTCGCGCCCGACGGCAGTAGCGCCGGGAGCTACCCGCTCAATCTGCAGGACGGGCTTCCCGCGAACTGGGCCGACACGCCGTCGGGCACGATCGTGACCCAGGTTCGTCCGCTCACTTTCCCAGGGCAGGAGGCTCTGGAGAATCCGATGGATGCCATCATCAAACGGGCGCCGGATGGATCTCCCGTCGACACCCTGTTCAAGATGCGCTCGGGGGAAACCGTGGATTTCTCAGGCGGATTGCCCGAGTTCCATTTCTTCGTGCCCGAGCCCACCTGGGCGCTCCTTGGCGATGACGGGTTGTTGTTCGCCGTGAACGACCAATACCACATCGAGCAGTACGATGGATCGGGGGTGCTGCGCCGCGTGATCCTGAAGCCGTTCGAGCGAGAGGCCGTGACCGAGAAGGATCAGGAGATCTTCGTCAACGCCCTCGAGCGTATCTGGCGCGACTCCGGGGTCCCGCCGCAAGCGGTGGAGCAGCTCAAGGCCAGAGTCAACTTCGCTGAACTGTTCCCGGCATTCTTCCGTTTCCTGGCCGGTCCCGAGGGCAGCATGTGGGTGCAGGACGTCGTCTCCCCGAGCCGGATGAGTCCCGAGGAGCAGGAGGGGTTCAACCCCCTTCTCAGCCTCGGCTCGGTTGACTGGGAAGTGTTCGATCCCGAAGGGCGTTTTCTCGGGTCGGTCTCGATGCCTCCGCGATTCCAGCCGACCCGCTTCCTGGGGGATCGCGTGTACGGTGTGTGGCGGGATGACCTGGATGTGCAGCATGTGATGGTCCTCGGCGTCACCGGTATCGAGCCGGAAACGGCGACGGAGATGGCGCCCTCCGGCGGTGAATAGCGAGCCGCTGAGGAATTCGAGCAGGTCACGCGCGTGGGGCCCGTGAGCCGCTGGCCGCGGCTACCGAAGCGGAGGCGCTACCTCGCGATCACCGCGGGCCTGGGGGGTCTGTTCGTCGTCGTTGCGGCGATTCTCTTCTGGTTGAGCGGCTCCGAAGAGGACGAGCACCGGCCCGGTGAGACGGTGGAGGGCCTCACCTCCGAGCTCGCCCGCCAGGTGCCGGAGGACGCCCCCGAGTTGACTCTCACGGATGTGACCGCCGACGCCGGGATCGACTTTGAGCACTTCGCCGGTGCTCGAAGCTCACAGCTGCCCGAGGACATGGGGTCCGGGGCCGCGTGGGGTGACTATGACAACGACGGCTGGCTCGATCTCTTCGTCCTCAACGAGCCGGGGCCCCTCGAACTCTCCCCTGCCGAGCTGGCCGCGTCACCTGCTCGCGCGGCGTTATACCACAACGAGGGCGATGGGACCTTCACCGAGGTGGCTGCAGACGCGGGTGTCGACTTCCGCGGGTTCGGCATGGCCGCGGCGTGGGGCGACTACGACAATGACGGGTGGGCGGATCTGTTCGTGTCCGCGTACGGCGAGAACGCATTGTACCGTAACAACGGCGACGGGACCTTCGAGGACCGGACCGAAGCGGCAAGTATGGCGGGTCTGGTCGGGTACTGGTCGGGCGCCGCGTGGAGCGATTACGACCTGGATGGCTTCCTGGACCTGTACGTGTCGGGCTACGTCCGGTACTCGCCCGGGGCGGGAGCTCAGGCACTCCAGTACGACGTAGCCGTCCCGTCAAGCCTCAACCCCTCGTCCTTCCAACCCGAGCGCAACCTGCTATTCCACAACAACGGCGACGGCACCTTCGCGGAGGTCGCGGAGGAGGCCGGGGTCTCGGGACAAGACGGGCGGAGTCTCACCGTGGCGTGGGCGGACTTCGACGACGATGGGTGGCCCGACCTCTACGTCGCCAATGATGTGTCGGACAATGCCCTGTACCGGAATCTCGGGGACGGCACCTTCCAGAACGTCAGCCTGGGCGCGCTCGTGGCGGACTACCGCGGCGCCATGGGGCTGGCGATCGGAGACTGGGACGCAGACGGGGACACGGACATCTTCGTGACCCATTGGATCGCACAGGAGAACGCCCTCTATAACAGCCTTCACACACGGCTCATGGCCGCGGATCCGCCGCCGGTCGATCCGATGCGCTTCATGGATGAGGCCGAGCGGTACGGTCTCGGGCAGATCGCGCTCGATTACATCGGTTGGGGCACGTCGTTCATCGACTTCGACAACGACGGGCGGCTGGATCTGTTCGTGGTGAACGGAAGCACGTTCCAGGAGGACGAGAACCCCAGGCTCCTCGAGCCGATGCGCGACCAGGTGTTCTGGCAGCGTAACCGCGAGGGCGGCTTCTACGATGTGTCTTCGATCAGCGGTGAGTACTTCGGGCGCGAGTTCGTGGGACGCGGGGCTGCCTTCGCGGACTATGACAACGACGGTGACGTCGATGTGTTCATCGTGAACAACGGTGGACCCGCGTTCCTGTTGCGGAACGACGCCGAGACCGCGAACGGGTGGCTCGAGATCCGGCTCCAGGGAGCGCGGACCAACCGCTCGGCCTTGGGCGCCAAGCTGAGGCTCTATGGCGGCGGCGCCGTGCAAAGCCGCGAAGTAGGAGCGCAGAGCTCGTATTTGTCCCAGAACAGCCCCTTCATGCACTTCGGTCTCGGAACCGTGACCCACGTCGACTCCGTCGAGGTTCGATGGTTGGGCGGAGATCGGCAGGTGGTACGAGGGGTGCCGGCGAACCGCGTCATCCGGCTCGTCGAAGGGCAAGAGGCCGTCATTTCGAGACACACCTCCGATACCGACGAGGAGCGTGCCGTTGTGCTGCGCTTCTGGGAGGTGTTCCGGAGTGCGACCCGGCTCCGGATCCAGGGCCGCCTCCGTGAGGCCGAGAGGGAGTACGCTCGCGCCCTCGAGATCCGCCCCGACCATTGGGATGCGCTGTACTACCGCGGGAATCTGCGATTCGAACTTGGCGAGTTCGAGGGTGCCCGCCGCGACTGGGAGCGCCTGGTGCAGGTGAATCCGTCGAGCTCTCGCGGTCATTCCCAGTTGGGCGTACTGCACGCCTGCTTCGAGCGCGGGACATACGATCTAGCCGAGGCCGAAGCTCGGTTTCTCCGCGCCCGGGAATTGAACCAGGAGGAGACGGGCCCACCGCTGTGGCTGGCCCGCACGGCTCTGATCGGCGGCAATCCAAATCGAGCCGGTGAGTACCTCGAGGACGTGCTGGGGTCGAACGCTCAGAACGCGGAGGCGTACTTCCTCAGGGGTTACCTGGCGTGGCGGGAGGGGGCGGCGGTGCGGGCATCCGATGATTTCGCGAACGCGCTGCAACAGGCAAAGCCCACGCGGGCAGCCGACCCCGAGCTGGGGGAAGGAGAGACGCGCACGGGCCAGGCCATGCTGACGACCAGCTCACGCTGCCGCGGGATCCAGACCCTCGTCGAGACGCAGCTCGAGCCCGGGGTCTCCGCTGATGGGGACATACGATCGCGAATGGTGCGGGCCTATCGCGCTCTCGAGACGCTACTGGCAACCGCGAGGGGCGGTCGGGCTTCGGGCTGAACCTCCCGCCCGGTGGAGTTCGAGCCGGATCCGGTGAGCGAGATGCGCGCCCTTCAAGTCGTCCGGGGCGGCAGCGAGATGACCATGCGTCAGGTCGCCTCGGGCGGCAGCGGGATGACCGCACGCACGCGGGTGCCTGCTCCGATCGCGCTGTCTATCATCACCACCGCCCCCATGTACGAGGCCCGCTCCATCATCCCGGTGATTCCCAGCCCCCTCGCCTCCTCGGACTTCACGGCCACGTCGAACCCCCGTCCGTCGTCGTCGACCATGAGCACGAGCTCGTCATCGTTGGAGCTTGCGTGCACCACGACGCGCGTCGCCGCGGAGTGCCGCGCGGCGTTGCTGAGCGCCTCCTGCGCGATCCGGTAGAGCGCCAGCTCGACATCCGGCGGGAAGCGCTGACGAAGAACTGCCAGGTCCAGATCGAGAGCGACCTCGTGCGATCGACAGGCGTCTTCCGCGTACTTCTCGATGGCCGCGGCGAGCCCCAACTCATCGAGGGCGGGCGGGCGGAGCCCGGCCGCCAGACGACGCACTCCTTCGACGGCTTCCGTCAGATCTGCCCGCATTTCGCCCAGCATCCCTCGCAGTCGGGTGGGGCTGTCCGTCTGTTCCGCGAGACGCAGCCGAAGGAGGAGAGCGGTGAGCACCTGTGCCGTGTCATCGTGAAGCTCGTGGGAGATCCTCCTCCGCTCCTCCTCTTCGGCACGAAGCGCCCTGGCGGCGACATCGCGGAGGCGTGCTCGATAGACCGAGACGTCGTCCAGCATGTCGTTGAAGACTCGGGTCAGACGATCCATGTCTCGGTCGGCGAGTGCGGATTCGGGGACCCGCGCGGTCCAGTCGCCCTCCCGCACCCGCAGCGCGGTCTCCTCCTGAAGCTCGAGCGGCCGAAGCGCGAGGCGAAGGATGATCGTGTTCACCACGAGACTGATGGCCACACCTGTCACCGCAAACAGGACCACGATCCCCATGGCTCCGCTATGTCCCACCGCCATGGGCACCGCGAGCGCGATCCCGATTGCCGCGCCGAGCACGAACAGCGCACCGTTGGCGATGAGGATCTTGTAGAACAAGGGTAGGCGCAGCAGCCGGGAGATCAGACGCGATGCGGCGGTGTCTTTCGATCGCCCGTGTGTGGCGGCAACGTCAGCCATAGGCTAGCAGATCAGCTGTGGTTGTGGGCGCGGCCCTAGCCGTCGCGCAACAGTCCCGTTCGAAGTGCGAAGCGAACGAGCTCGGAACGGTGCGCCAAGCCGAGCTTGCTCATGATCCGGGATCTGTACGTGTCGACCGTTTTCGGGGAGATGAAGAGCTTCTTGCCGATCTCGGTCGAGCTGAAACCCTCGGCGGTCAGACCCAGGACTTCACGCTCGCGCGCGCTGAGCTGGTGCAGGGGGTGCTCGTCCTCCTCCGCTTCCTGGCTCTGATACCGCTGCAGCAGGAGCTTGGTGGCACGCGGATAGAGGAAGACCTCTCCGCGCGACACCGTTCGGATGGCCTCCACGAGCTCGCTGTCGGCGCTCGCCTTGGTCACGTACCCGCTCCCGCCTGCCTCCAGCACCGGAAACAGGTACTCCTCCTCGGGATGCATCGTAAGGACGAGGACTCGGACATTGAGATCCAGCGCCGCGATCCTGCGCGTCGCCTCCAGGCCTCCCAGACCCGGCATGGAGATGTCCATGATGACGACATCGGGGTGAAGCGTCAGGGTCGCGTCCACACCTTCCTCACCCGTCGCCGCCTCGCCGATTACCGAGATGTCGGACTCGGCATCCAGGAGCGCGCCCAGTCCCGCCCGCAGCACGGCGTGATCGTCGACCAGCAGAACCCGAATGCTATCGGCCGGCGCCGAGGTCTTGGCCACTGTAGTCTCCAGTCCACCGGGCCGAGTTGCCGTCGACCGTTGTTCGACGTCGTCCCGGCCCCATGTACGCACGCTTCCGTCAGACCACCCGTGTTCTACCCCAGCATTGTAGAGGTAATCGGGCGGCACGTCTGTGGGGAGATCGTACAACGACGTGTGGGGAAAGCCTAGACCGCAAATGTAGGACGACACCGGCGTCCTGGCTCGCTCCACGCCGGTCTTCCACGCCGTGTCCGGCCTTTCGGCCCACAAGGCGTCGGGCTACCCGGCTTCTGCTCGGGCACCGCGTCTCACTTCTTGAGGCAAATGTGCGCTAGGGTGCTCCGAGTTTCTCTCCATGGGCCTTGAAGTGCGCCGAGTCGGTCATGTAATCGGCCAGGGTGACCTCGTCGAGCACCCCCCCGAGGGCCGGCCACAGCTCTTTGAGCCAATCGTGGAGGGGACACGGGTCATCGTCGGAGCATTCGCCCGACCATAACAGGCACTGGCGCAGCATCGTCGGGCCTTCGACCGCCTCGAGGATCTCGCGAATCGCGATCGCCCCGGCCTCCCGAGCCAGCGCATACCCGCGCCCGCGGCCGCG
>JBDHHV010000111.1:0-15918 GCA_039589195.1 Gemmatimonadota bacterium
GACTCTCCACGGGCGACATGCTCCGCGAGGCGCGCCGGACCGGGACACCGTTGGGCCGGGAAGCTGAACGGTACATGGACGCCGGCGAGCTGGTCCCCGATGATGTCATCCTCGCCTTGATCGGGGAGGCGTTCGACGGGTCGGAGACCGCGCGAGGGTTCATCCTGGATGGATTCCCGCGCACAGTGGCGCAGGCCGAGGGACTCGCGCGGTTGCTTGAGGCGCGGGGCCATTCACTGGACGCGGTGGTAACGCTTGACGTGTCAGATGAGGAGCTCGTGTCGCGGCTGTCAGGCCGCCGCATGTGTGACTCCTGCGGGCATGTCACGCACGTCGCGCTAGTGGGCGACTCGAAGGCGTGTGATGCATGCGGTGGACGGTTGATCCAACGGAGCGATGACCGTGTGGAGACGGTCCGTCGTCGGCTGGTTGTTTATCGTGAGCAGACGGAGCCCGTCCTCGAGTGGTACGCGAATGCCGGCGTCGGACTCACGGCCGTGGACGGTATCGGCACGAAGGATGAAGTCGCGCAGCGACTCCTCGATCTTCTGCTGGAGCCTTCGGCCGAGGGTACGGGCATATGATCCGGCTCAAATCGAACACCGAGCTGGATGCGATCGCGGCGGCCGGGGTGATCGTAGGCGAGACGCTCGCGATGATCACCGATAAGGCGCTGCCGGACGTCTCCACTGGCGAGCTGGACGCGGCGGCGGAAGAACTGATTTGCTCGAACAAAGGGGCGATGCCGGCGTTCAAGGGCCTGTACGGATTCCCCTCGACCCTTTGCACGAGCGTCAACCACGAGGTCGTGCACGGGATTCCGTCCAAGGCTCGGTACCTGGAGGCCGGTGACATCCTGAGCGTGGACGTCGGAGTCAGTCTGGACGGCTTCTTCGCCGACGCGGCCGTGACGCTTCCGATCGGCGAGGTTTCTTCCGAGACGCACCGTCTCCTCGACGTAACGCAGGAGGCGCTCGAGATCGGGATTCGCCAGACTCGGGTGGGTAACCGCCTGGGCGATCTGGGATCGGCGATCCAAACCCGCGTCGAGGATGCCGGGTTCAGCGTGATTCGCGAGCTGGTCGGACATGGTGTCGGTGAGGCTCCACATGAAGAGCCCCAGGTACCGAACTTCGGGACCCCGGGTCGTGGATCGAAGATGGAGGAAGGGCTTGTCATCGCGATCGAGCCGATGGTCAATATGGGCCACCACGCCATCCGTACGCTGAAAGACGGTTGGACGGTCGTCACTGCGGACGGAGAGCTCTCCGCGCACTTCGAGCACACGGTGGCCGTGACGGCCAACGGTCCGCGAGTGATGACGACGATCCCCAGTCGAACCCCCGCCGGAGAAGTGTGAGTTGGCGAAGGAAGAACCGATCCAGATGACGGGGCAGGTCGTCGAGGCCCTGCCCAACGCCATGTTTCGCGTCGAGTTGGAGAACGGACACGAGATTACGTGCCACGTCTCCGGGAAGATCCGGATGAACTACATCCGAATCCTTCCGGGGGACAAGGTGGCCGTTGAGCTCTCTCCGTATGATCTGACGAAGGGGCGTATCACGTACCGTTACAAGTGATCTGGCGGCGTCGGCATGATTTGATCAGCCGTAACTGCAGCGATATATTACAAGGCTTACATCGAAACGGGCATCGACCCCAGCGTTCGGAAGTCTAAATGAAGGTTCGTTCCAGCGTTAAGCGGATTTGCGAGCATTGCAAGATCATTCGTCGCCGCGGCGTGGTGAGGGTGATTTGCAGCCGGAATCCGAAGCACAAGCAGCGGCAAGGGTGAGCCGTTCGCACCCGCCTGACGCGAGGCGAGTTGGCGATGTCGGGTCCACAGGAGAGGCGTAACGGATGGCACGCATAGCTGGTATCGATCTACCGCGGGACAAGAGGATCGAGGTGGCCCTCACGTATATCTACGGGATCGGGCACTCGACGGCACAGGCGATCCTGGCCGAGACAGCGGTAGACTCCGACCTGCGGGTGCAGGAGTTGTCCGACGACGACGTCAACAAGCTTCGGAGAGTCATCGAAGCCCATTACAAGGTCGAGGGGGCGCTCCGCACCGAGGTGTCGATGAACATCAAGCGATTGATGGACATCGGCTGCTATAGAGGTCTACGACACCGCCGCGGCTTACCCGTCCGCGGACAGCGGACTCATACGAACGCCCGAACCCGGAAGGGGCCGCGCCGGACGGTTGCCGGAAAGAAAAAGGCCCCCAGGAAGTAACGCGGGCGAAACCGGATACGAGAGTGAATGGCTAAAGCGAGTAAGAAACGCCGGAACGTCGACGCCGAGGGCGTCGCTCACATCAAGGCGACGTTCAACAACACGATCATCACGATCACGACGGCGAACGGCGAAACGATCGCGTGGGCGAGCGCCGGAAAAGCCGGGTTCAAGGGCTCGAAGAAGTCCACCCCGTTCGCCGCCACGATCGCGGCGGAAACTGCGGCCCGGGAAGCCGTCGGTATGGGTATGAAGCGCGTTCATGTCCAGGTCCAGGGGCCCGGCTCCGGGCGAGAGTCCGCGATCCAGGCGTTGCAGGGCGCCGGCCTCACGATCCGCTCGATCAAGGACGTCACGCCGATTCCGCACAACGGCTGTCGTCCACCCAAGAAGCGGAGGGTCTGATGGCACGCTACACCGGCCCTTCCTGTCGCCTCTGCCGTCGTGAGGGCGAGAAGCTGTTCCTGAAAGGAAAGCGCTGCTTCACGGAGAAATGCGGCGTTGAGCGCAAGGGCTATCCGCCCGGACAGCATGGCGGAGGGCGCCGTCGCAGGCGTCAATCGGAGTACGCCGTCCAGCTTCGCGAGAAACAAAAGGTGAAGCGGATCTACGGGATCGGAGAGAAGCAGTTCCGCAACCTGTTCCAGAAAGCGGCGCGCGTACCGGGCCTCACGGGCGAGAACCTCCTGGTGGCCCTCGAGAGCCGTCTCGACAACATCGTTTACCGACTCGGCTTCGCACCGTCACGAAAGGCGTCCCGCCAGTTGATCCGGCATGGCCATGTCCGGCTGGATGGACGAACGGTGGACATCCCGAGCTATGTCGTCGCACCCGGTGCGGAGATCGCGATCGCACCGCACGCGGTGGAGATGCCCGTCGTGAAGGAAGCGGTCGAGGACCGGAAGAACCGGGATCAGCTCTCCTGGCTCGGTGTGGACTACGCCAAGGTGTCGGGGCGCATGCTGGAGCGTCCGTCCCGGGCGGACATCCCGTTGGCGGTCGAAGAGCAACTGATCGTGGAGTTGTACAGCAAGTAGCGGTCGCACGTCCCCCCCGCGCGGGGGAAGAGCATTGAACGGTCCGCTGGAACTTCTCGGCGGCCTGCAAGAATTCCACACGGGAAACGAGGCTAGATCGATATGTCAGTGGCGGTGGATCTCACCGGGCTTGTGCTGCCGGAGGCGATGGAGGAGCAGAGGCGCTCCGAGGATGGGCATCGCGCGTTCTTCGTGCTGCAGCCGCTCGAGCGCGGCTACGGGCACACGATCGGCAACTCGATGCGAAGAATCCTCCTTTCGTCATTGCCCGGGACGGCCGTATGGGCGTTCCGAGCCGATGGGGTACAGCACGAGCACCAAACGATAGACGGTGTGGCCGAGGACGTGCACCAGGTCATCCAGGAGCTCAAGCGCCTCGTGCTATACCTGGACCCGGGGGTGGAAGAGGCCAAGCTCGAGCTGAGCGTCCACAAGAAGGGTGCCGTTCGCGCGGCCCGGATCACGAAGCACCCGGCCGTCGAGATCGTCAACAAGGATGACGTGTTGTTCACCCTCCAGGAGGACATGCCGGACAACCGGCCGTTGACCCTCGACTTCTGGGTGAACCGTGGACGCGGGTTCGTGATGGCGGATCAGCACGAGCTACCGGAGGACGCTCCGGTCGGGATGATCCGAATCGATGCCCAGTACAACCCGGTAATGCGGGCGAACTTCTCCGTGCACGAGACGCGCGTGGGGCAGCGCACCGATTTCGACAGGCTCGAGATCGACGTGCAAACGAACGGGGCACTGGATCCGGCCGACGCGATGACACACGCGGCCGAGATCGCGCGTGTGCACCTGGGTTATCTGGCCGAATCAGGCATCGTGCCTCCCCGGAGCGAAGGCCCCGGCGGGGACATCGAGCTGGACTCCGAGCGTCAGCAACTGGCGGACGAGCAACGCAGCGTCCTCGAGCAACCGCTGGACCAGTTCGAGCAGATCTCCGCGCGGTCGCGGAACACGCTAGAGAAAGAGAACATCCGATCGCTCGCCGATATCGCGGGTCGAAGCCGTGACGAAATGCTCCAAGTGCCGAACTTCGGGGAGAAATCTCTCGAGGAGATCGCCGAGGTGTTGGCACTACACGGACTGCATTTCGGCATGTCGTTCGAGCAAGGTGAGGACGGCAACCTGTATTATGCCGAGGAGTCTGGAGGTAACGGCGCCGGCGGCGAGGTCCTGAGCAACGATGAGGCATAGGAAGAAGGGGCGCGAGCTCGGGCGGCCTCGCAGCCACAAGCGCGCAATGCTACGGAACATGGCAACGAGCCTGTTCCTGCACGAGCGGATCCGCACGACCGAGGCCAAGGCGCGTGAGCTTCGGCCGGTTGCCGAGCGATTGATCACGCTGGCGAAGAAAGGTGACCTGCACTCGCGTCGCCGGGCCGGGCGCTACATTGCGGACCGCGATGTATTGCAGAAGTTGTTCGATCAGATCGGGCCGCGCTTTCAAGATCGCCCTGGCGGGTACACCCGAATCCTCAAGCTGGGAGCCCGGCAGGGTGATGGCGCCGAGTTGGCCCTGATCGAGCTCACGGAACTGGCAGGTCGCTGATGAACGCCAGCGGGTCACGTTACGCGCCGGGGCTACCCGCCTCGGCGGGTCCGGGCAGCTCCAAGACGGCGCCACGACGGTCGGCGCGGCACCGGAGAGAAAGGCACGTTCGATGACGAGCAAAGGCGAGGGCGGGATCGGCACGCTGCTCAGCATCGTCGCACTCGTGGCGATAGGTGTGTTCCTCGTGTGGCTCTATCGCGAGTCGAGCCAGATCGAGACTGTGGGCGAGCCGGTGGAGGAAATAGTGCTCACTGCTGGAGACATCCTGGCAGATCCCGCGGCGGCGATAGGGAACAGAGCAAGCCTCGACTCGATTCCCGTGGCTACCGGCCTGGGGCAGGGAGCTTTCGCGCTCAACTTGTCGGAGTCGACGCCCTACCCCGTGTTGATGACTCCGGACGCTATTCAGCGCCTCCGGGCGACGGGGGTCAGCGTATTCGGCGGCGACGTCGTCTACGTCGAGGGGCAGGTCTACACGATGAACGATTCCATCGCGTCCGAGTGGATCAGGTTGGGTGCCGTGGACCAGGCGATGGCAGGTAGCCTGCCCGCCACCGTGAGCTTCCTCCTGGCCGACTCGGTCGTGATCTACTAGAAGGCTGTTGAGGATGGCGAACTTCTGCGAGGTGTGTGGCAAGGGACCGGGGACCGGGAACCGGGTTAGCAACGCGAACAACCGCACCAAGCGACGGTTCATGCCGAACCTGCAGCGGGTGCGCGTAATCGTGGACGGTACCCGGAGGCACATGCGAGTCTGTACGCGGTGCCTCAAGGCCGGCAAAGTCCGCAAGGGCGCGTAGCACAGGCCGCTGAAGTTCTTCGACGGCCTGCCACATCTACGGCGGCCCTCCCGTCCACTCGAGGCACGCCGGACTCGCGGTGAACGAAACGGACCGCTGGCAGAACGCCCGACTTCCCTATCCGATTCCGGTCTCCGGTACGTTTCCGAGCCGTTCTCCTAGCCTAAGCTCATGAGGCCCTTGTGAGGCCGCTGACGACGCGGCACCGACGAGACGGACGAGCGGTCCTCGTGTGAGGGCTGTCGTTAGCGGGGGGGACGGGTTCGTCGGCCAGCATCTGATCTCCTGGCTGCTCGCCTCGGGCGACGAGGTGTCCGCATCGATTCTCGGACCGGACCCCGATCTGCGGACGCTCACGACCGGCGAAGCTCGGGCAGTTGATTGGCGCGCCGCGGATGTGCTCGATGCAGGTGCGCTGAGTACCCTGATCGGAGACCTCCGGCCCGACTGTCTCTATCATCTCGCGGGCTTCGCATCCGGGGCACGCGCGAGACAAGCGCCAGGGGAGGCCCTGCGCGTGAATGCTGAGGGGACGCTGAACCTCCTGGAAGCGGTGGTCGGGGCGCGTCGCGCGCAGGCGTCATTCGAGCCCACGATCGTTTTGATGAGCTCCGCTGACGCGTACGGTCCTCCGAGCGACACTGCGACCCCATTCCAGGAGGAGCACGCGCTCAGACCTGCCACCAACTACGGCCTCTCGAAAGCCGCGATGGAGATGGTCGCACACGCCTACCGCGCGCGGAGTTCGCTCCGCATCATAGTGGTTCGAGCGTTTCCGCTGCTCGGACCCGGCCAGGGGACGGACTTCGTGCTCCCGACCATCTGCCTGCAGGCGGCGGAGATTGCGGCCGGAACCGTGGAACCGGTCTTGCACACAGGGAACCTCGACGTCGAGAGAGATTTCACCGATGTGCGAGATGGGGTAAGGGCCCTGCGGTTGCTGGCCGGGCAGTCGTCCGACGAGACGACGTACAATCTCTGCTCCGGGCGTACGGTGCCCATCAGGCGACTCGTCGAGTGGGTGCTCGAAGAGGCGGGTGTCGAGGCGGAGGTGCACGTCGATCCGATGCGGGTGCGGCCCGAGGAACCCGGGCGCGTGAGCGGTACCGCCGCTCGGCTGGAGAAGGTCACGGGATGGGTTCCGGAGCGGAGTCTTCGCGCGGCGGTGCGTGACACATACGAAGACATCGCACGGAGTCGCAGGGCAGCGACTGGAGGACGATGATGGAAGTGACCGTAATCGGGACCGGATACGTCGGCCTTGTGGTGGGATCGTGTCTCGCCGAGGCCGGGAACCGCGTCACGTGCACAGATATCGATGCAGACAAGATCCGGTGCCTCAACGAGGGTGAGGTTCCGATCTATGAGCCGGGTCTCGGTCGCTTGCTCAAGCACAACCTCGCCGAGGGCCGTCTGTGCTTCACGACCGATACGGCAGAAGGCGTGCGTGTGGCGGACGCGATCTTCATAGCCGTCGGGACTCCCCCGGGAGACGATGGATCCGCGAACCTGGAACACGTACGAGCGGCTGCGCGCACGATAGGCGAGCACATACGCCCCGACGCCGTCGTGATCATGAAGAGCACCGTCCCGGTCGGGACGAGCGAGATCGTACGTGCGGAGGTGTCCAGCCGCACCGACTCCAACTTCTACATGTGCTCCAACCCGGAGTTCTTGAAGGAGGGAGCCGCGGTCGACGACTTCATGTACCCGGATCGAATCGTATGCGGGGTCGACGCGACGCCCGCCCGCGAGCGACTGGAGGAGCTTTACGAACCGTTTGTTCGCTCGGGCAACCCCGTGATCTTCATGGACATCGCGTCCGCGGAGATGACGAAGTACGCGGCGAACGCGATGCTGGCCGCGCGCATCAGTTTCATGAATCAGATCGCGGAGCTGTGCGAGCGGACCGGGGCGGACGTCGAGCTCGTCCGCCGTGGGATCGGATCGGACAGGAGGATCGGCCAGTCCTTCCTGTACGCGGGCACCGGATACGGCGGGAGCTGCTTCCCGAAGGACGTGCAGGCGCTGATCCAGACGGCTGACGAACACGGCGTCGATCTGACGGTGCTCAAGGCCGTACACGAAGCGAACGAGCGGCAAAAGGTCGTGCTGCTCGACAAGATTCGGGAGCACTTCGGCGCCGACCTCGCCGGCCTGCACATCGCCGTGTGGGGCTTGGCCTTCAAGCCCGAGACCGACGACATGCGGGCCGCCCCATCGCTGGCCATCATCGACGGCCTGTTGAAGGGTGGCGCGGAGGTGAGTGTCCACGACCCGGTCGCGATGGATGCAGCCCGGGAGCATTGGCTGCGCGACGTCGTGGTGTATGCGAGTGATGAGTACTCGGCGTGTCGTGACGCGGACGCACTCGTCCTGGTCACCGAGTGGTTACAATACCGGCGGCCGGACTGGACCGCGGTCAAGACCGCGATGCGTCGCCATGTCGTATTCGACGGTCGTAACATCTTCGAGCCCGGCCGCATGCGCGCCATGGGCTTCGACTACTATTCGATCGGTCGGGAGCGAGTCCGATGAGGCTTCTCGTCACCGGAGCAGCGGGGTTCCTCGGGTCTCATCTGAGCGACCGCCTGATCGCGGATGGGCACACGGTCGTCGGGATGGACAACCTGGTCACGGGAACGACCGAGAATTTGGCGCAGTTCGCGGGAGAGCCGCGGTTCGAGTTCGTCGAGTGGGATGTCAGCAGGTTCATCGAGCTTCCGGGCGATCTGGATGGCGTGTTCCACTTCGCCTCACCGGCCAGCCCCGTAGACTACCTCGAGCTACCCATCCAGACCCTCAAGGTGGGCAGTCTCGGGACACACAACGCGTTGGGCGTAGCGAAGGCCAAGGGCGCGCGGATGCTGCTCGCTTCGACATCCGAGGTGTACGGGGACCCGCACGTCCACCCGCAACCGGAGGGCTACTGGGGCAACGTGAATCCGATCGGCCCCCGGGGGGTGTACGATGAGGCCAAGCGTTTCGCCGAGGCGATCACCATGGCGTACCACCGATACCACGCGGTGGACACCCGAATCGTGCGGATCTTCAATACATACGGTCCTCGCATGCGTCCGAACGACGGCCGGGTCGTGTCGAATTTCATCGTTCAGGCACTCCTGGGCGAGCCGCTGACCGTCTATGGGGATGGCACGCAGTCGCGCAGCTTCTGCTACGTGTCCGATCTGATCGAGGGGGTGTGGCGCCTGTTCTTCGAGTGCGATGACGCTTCACCCGTGAACATCGGCAACCCGAACGAGTTCACGATCCTCGAGCTGGCCGAGGCCGTGTTGACGGCGACCGGATCCGGTGTCGAAGTACGGCACGTCGGCTTGCCGACGGACGACCCGAAGGTGCGCAAGCCCGATATCACCCGAGCGGGAGAGCTGCTGGGCTGGGAGCCGGGCGTGGCACTGCCTGATGGACTCGAGCGAACGATCGCGTATTTCAGGGATCTTCAGGAGCGGGGCAAGTTGTCGACGCCCCCCGTACTCACCGAAACAACGAGTTGACACCGCAAATGGAGGAACGGGGAGGACGTCCACGCGTCTCGGTGGTGATGCCGGTGTACAACGAAGTGGAGACGCTCGAGGAGATCGTGCGCCGCGTCAACGCCGCACCGGTCGATCTCGAGCTCATCGCGGTCGACGATGGCTCTACGGACGGCTCGCGTGAGATTCTCGGGCGTTTACAGGCCGAAGGGTTGATCCACAACCTGCTGCTCCACGAGGCGAACAAGGGAAAGGGAGCCGCGCTCTCGACGGGCTTCCAGGCCGCGACATCGGAAGTGGTCGTCGTTCAGGACGCAGACCTCGAGTACGATCCCGATGAGTACCCGTTGCTCCTGGAGCCGATACTGAATGACCAGGCGGATGTGGTGTACGGTTCTCGCTTCATGGGTGGGCGCCCGCACCGCGTGCTGTACTTCTGGCACTACATGGGGAACAGGCTGCTGACGCTGTTCTCGAACATGATCACGAACCTGAATCTCACGGACATGGAAACCTGCTATAAATGTTTCCGCCGAGAGGTCTTGAGCGGATTGACCGTCGAGGAGCGGGCCTTTGGCGTGGAGCCCGAGCTCACCGCGAAGGTGGCGCTGGGCGGTTGGAGGGTATACGAGGTGGGGATCTCTTACGCCGGTCGGACGTACGCGGAAGGTAAGAAGATCACCTGGAGAGACGGTTGGGCGGCGATAGTGTGCATCATTCGATACGGGTTGATTCATCGGGTCACGCGCAGGCGGGCTCTGCGTCGAGGCGCTCGCCCCGAGCCCCCGGCAGCGGCATAGGAGTGCCGCCCGCCCGTAGTTACCCGAAACGGCTCGTCATCGCCATCTTCGTGTGCGCGGCCGCGTTTGCCGCGGTCGCTTGCATCGACGAGGCGGATCGCTCGCTGGCGAGCGGGGATCGGTGGTTGGGAGTGGGCGATCTGGATGCCGCGATCGCCGAGTACAAGCTTGCCCGGCGTCAGCGCGGTCCTGTCCCCGCGATACTCGTGCGGTTGGGCCACGTATACGCGCTCCGCGGTGATGTCGACGAGGCGCTCGAGTACTTCGAGCCGCTATTGGAGCAGGACTCGAGCTATCGTTACCAGGTCGCCACGGACCTGGCCGTGCTGGCCACGGTGGCGCGCGAGCGAGGCGCGTCGGAGAACATGGCCCGCGCACTCCAACCCCTAGTCGGTTGGGGGCTGGGATTCGTGCCTCGCGAGCTCCAACCATCGCTGGCCCATCACTACTGGAGTGATGGAGACTATGCCCGGTCGCTCGCCCTCTATCTGTCGGTGCTGGACGACTCGGCCGAGGTCGCGCCCAGCGTGTACTATGAGGCTGGCCGAGCGTACGAGGAGCTGAGTGGGTGCGAGCGAGCTATTCCGCTGTTCGAGGCCTACATGTCACGAGCCAACCGCCGGGACGAGAACATGGACAGCGCGCGTTGGCACTATGGCAACTGCCTGTTTCTGGCCGCGGACGAAGATCGCGCCGTGGGGCGTCCTGGTGCGGCGCTGCAGAAACTGGATGAGATGGTGCAGCTCGGTGTTCCACGCACGTACGTGGATGATGCGCACTTCTTGCGAGGCGAGATGCTGCTGGCGCTGGGCCGGACGGAGTCGGCCCTCGCGGCATACCAGCGCGTGCTCGATCTGAATCCCGCGCGCAGCGGCGCCCAGGTACGGCGAGCGGAGGAACGAATCCGTCAGATCCGCTTCGGGTCCGATGAGTAGACTCGGACGGCCCACTCGAGTTGGTCGGCGGTCTGCCACACGCAAGCTTCTCGCGTTGACGGCGTGCGCCGCGCAAGCGGGCGTCCTCTCGTGTGCCGGGTCGGGGCCACCCGGCGAGCTCTCCTCACCCGATCGCTTCCAGTGGGCGCAGGAAAGGTTCGACGGTGGAAGCTTCGGGGCCGCGGTCCTCGGGTTCCAGGATTTCGTGATCCGCGATCCACTCAACCCGCTCGTGGACAGCGCGCAATACATGATGGCCGAGTCGTATCTGCGCGACAACCGCGAGCTGGATGCCGCCGAGGAGTTCTCGCGCCTCGCCACGACGCGACCCAATAGCCCGTGGGCGGACGATGCGCAGCTGGGTGCATGCCGGTCGTACTGGGAGGCTTCCCCCAAGATCGCGCTCTCGCAGGAGTTCACGGACCGGTCGATCGAGGAGTGCCAGCGCCTGATCGATTTCTTCCCGACGAGCCCGCTTCGCGCGGAGGCCGAGCGCCGGATCGCCGAGGCTCGTAGCAAGAAAGCCGCGAAGAGCTTCGACATCGCGCGATACTACTTTCGGCGCAAGCTGCATGAATCCGCCAACGTGTACTTCGAGAAAGCGCTCGCCGACTCTCCCTCGCCGGATCTGATGCCCGAGCTCCTGAGCATGATGTACAGGAGCTATGCCGCGGTCGGGTTCGCGGCCGAGGCCGAAGCCGCGCGGGAGCGCCTCTTGCGCGAGTTCCCCGAGTCCGAGGAGGCGCGCGAGCTCGGCGAGGAGGGAGATGGCCGAGACGGGTGAGCTGCTGGCGGTCCTCGGCGGCACCTTCGATCCGCCTCACGTCGGGCACGCGATCATCGCCCAGGATCTGATCGAGGAGCTCGAGTTGGATCGGCTGCTGTTGGTCCCGTCGGCGGACCCACCCCACCGAACCGCCGTATTACCCGCCGAGGAGCGGCTGGCCCTCGTCACCCGATTGTTCGCGAGTGCGCCGGAGATCGAGGTGAGTGACCTCGAGCTCCGCCGCTCGGGGCCTTCCCATACGGTGGACACGCTCGACGAGATCCGCCGAGCTCGCTCACCCAGAAGACTCTACTGCGTCATCGGTGCGGATCAGCTGAGGGTAATCGATACCTGGCACGACTACCGCCGGCCGAGTTGGCGGAGATCGCCGTCATGAGACGGGGGGGAGAGGAACCGGAACTCCCACGCTCGGCGGATCGTATCGCGTATATTACGGTAAACGTAACCCGGGTCGACGTATCCGCGAGCCAGGTCCGGGCCAGGCTGCGCGACGGTCGCCCCATACGATACATGGTACCCGAATCCATTGAGGTCGAAGGCGCCTGGCGAGCTCACGCCGCGACGCCTTCGGCACCAGCGGGTAAGTGATGATAAAGAAGACAATCACGCAGCTATTCGGAACCCGGTTCGCGCGGGAGATGAAGAAGTTGCGTCCTATCATCGAGCAGATCCTCGAGCATGAATCGCGTCTCGCCGATTGGAGCGAGGAGGATCTCAAGGGGCAGACGGACCGGTTCCGTGCCCTGATCACCGAGCGCACCGCCGAGACCGAACGCGAACTCGAAGAGCTTCGCGAACGGAAGCGGCACACCGAGGAGCCGGCAAAAAGGCAGGACCTGACGGATCGCATCGGGGAGGCCGAGCACGCGCTGAGCGAGCTGACGCAAGACGTGCTGGATGAGCTCCTGCCGGAGGCGTTCGCGACCGTCAGAGAAGCGTGTCGCCGTCTCCTGGGCTCGGAGATCACCGTGACCGGCAACAAGATGACCTGGGAGATGGTCCCGTACGACGTACAGCTCATCGGCGGGATCGTGCTACACCAGGGCAAGATCGCGGAGATGGCCACCGGGGAAGGGAAGACCCTGGTCGCCACCATGCCCCTCTACCTGAACGCCCTGCCCGGTAGGGGTGCCCACCTCGTCACGGTGAACGATTACCTGGCACGACGCGACTCGCAGTGGATGGGCACGGTGTTCGAGTACCTGGGTCTCGACGTGGCGTGCCTCGACGACACGGATGCCGGAACGGAGGACCGGCGCGCCGCGTACGGCGCCGATATCACGTACGGTACGAACAACGAGTTCGGGTTCGACTACCTGCGCGACAACATGGTGGTCGATCTAACGCAGCGTGTGCAGCGGAGCCACACGTACGCGATCATCGACGAAGTCGACTCCGTGCTGATCGATGAAGCCCGCACCCCGCTGATCATCAGCGGCCCGGTCGGACGCGACGACCAGGATGTGTACAAGCGGTTCAACGCGCAGGTCGCCGGCCTCGCTCGGAAACAGGCTCGAATCGTCAACACCCTCGTGGCCGAGGGGGAGGAGCTGCTCAAGGCGGCCGAGGACGCAGGGGATTCCGACTCGCGCTACGAAGGCGGGTACAAGCTCCTGGCCGCACAGCGCGGCGACCCGAAGAACAAACGCCTCATGAAGCTGTTGAACCGGACCGGGGTGAAACAGCTTGTCCAGCGCACGGAAGCCGACCTGATGCGTGAGAAGCGGCTCTACGAGGCGGACGAACTGCTGCTCTTCTCGATGGACGAGAAGGGGCATACGATCCAGATCAGCGATCAGGGTCTCGACGTCCTCTCTCCCAACGACCCCGATGCCTTCATCGTTCCCGACATCTCCGAAGCCGTCAAGCACATCGAGGATGACGAAGCGGTGTCGCCCGATCAGAAGCGGGAGAAGATCGAGACCCTGGAGCGCGAGTACGCGGAGAAGTCGGAGAAGATCCACATCATCCACCAGTTGGTGAAGGCGCACTCGCTCTACGAGAAAGACGTCGAGTACGTCGTCGAGAACGGCGAGGTCGTGATCGTCGACGAATTCACCGGGCGGAAGATGCACGGTCGCCGGTGGAGCGACGGGCTCCATCAGGCGGTGGAAGCGAAGGAAGGCGTGAACGTGCGTGGCGAGACCCAGACGCTCGCGACGATCACGATTCAGAATTACTTCCGCATGTACGACAAGCTGTCCGGGATGACGGGCACGGCCGAGACCGAAGAGGGCGAGTTCCACGAGATCTACGGGCTGGAGGTGGTCGTTATCCCGACCAATCGCCCGGTCCGCCGGATCGATAGCGATGACGTGATCTTCCAGACGCAGCGTGAGAAATACGCGGCGCTACTCGAGGAGATCGAGCGGCTCAACAACAACGGCCTGCCGATTCTCGTCGGTACCACGAGCGTCGACGTGTCCGAAAAGGTGAGCCGCATGTTGAAGCGGCGTGGCCTCGCGCACGAGGTGCTGAACGCGAAGCAGCACGAACGCGAGGCTCACATCGTACTCGGGGCCGGCCAGCCGGGCGCGATCACCATCGCCACCAACATGGCGGGCCGAGGCACCGACATTAAGCTCGGCGATCCATGCGTCCAATGTGACGTGTGCGCGATCAAGTCTGCCCAGCCGCCGTTCGGGCAGGTGGTTGAAACCCCCGACCTGAACCCGGCCGAGGTAGCCGAGCGCGGCTGTCAGGACGATCCGCCGTGCGGGCTCCAGATCCTCGGGACCGAGCGGCACGAGTCACGCCGCATCGACCGGCAGCTGCGCGGGCGCTCCGGTCGGCAGGGCGATCCGGGCGCGAGCCTGTTCTTCCTCTCACTCGAAGACGACCTCATGCGCCTGTTCATGCCCGAACGGGTGGCCAAGATCATGGACAGGCTGGGTGCGGAAGACGACGAAGTCATCACGCACCCGTGGATCACCAAGTCGATCGAGCGCGCACAGAAGCGGGTCGAGATGCAGAACTTCGACGCGCGCAAACGGCTGCTCGAATACGACGACGTGATGAACCAGCAGCGGGAGGTCGTCTACGATCTGCGTCTGTATGCCCTGGAGGGTGGGGAGGACCTGAAGGGCGAGACCTGGGAGATGATCGAGGAGGGACTGCGCGATGAAATCGATGAGGTGGTCCCTCCGGGCAGCCACACGGAGAAGTGGGATCTGCCGCGGCTCCGGGAGCGCCTGCTCATCGAGTACTTCCTGCACGCGGACTTCCTGCCCACCGAGGGCAACGGTGCGGCCGGGGGCGCGTGGTCCGATTCGGACGAGCTTGCCGAGGCCGTGATCGAGCACGCCCACGATGCGTTCCACCGCAAGCTCGAGGGCTTCGACCAGCTTTGGGAGCAGGTCCTCCGCTTCATCGTCCTTTCGGTGCTCGACGAGAAGTGGAAGGATCACCTCTACGATCTCGATCACCTGCGTGACTCGATTCGCTATCGCGCGTACGGGCAGAAGGATCCGCTCGTCGAGTACAAGAAGGAAGCGTACGAGATGTTCGTGGATCTCCTGCGTGACATGCGCCGGACGGTCGCGAACAGGCTCTATCGCGCACAGCTGGAGCCCCAGCTGCGTCTGCGCGCCCCGCGGATCAGCGCGATCAGCGGTCCCACGGACACCGCCGGTTTGGGTGCGGTCGGCTCCGGGGCAGGGGCTCCCGGAGCGGGGCCGCCACCACCGGGACAGCCAAGGCAGCCTCAGTTCAGTGCGGCGGGGGTCGCCACCGCGGCCGCCGTAGATGCGCCCGCCGAGCTACGACCGGATGACTCCGCAGCCCGTGCGGCTCTGGCGACAGGCGGATCGCGGCGTGCCGCGGAACCGGTCAGCGTGGAGAAAGAACCGGGGCGGAACGATCCCTGTCCGTGCGGAAGCGGGAAGAAGTACAAGAAATGCCACGGTGGGCTGACCTAGCTTCTTCTGTGGGGTTCGCCGTGGACACCCCTCCCGAGCGACGCGGAAGATGCGCGTCGCATCACGCTGGTCGGGTGACCACGGTGGTCGACCCGCCCATCGGTAGGTCCTTTACATAGCGCGCAGATCTACGGTCACTCGGGAGGGGTGCCCACGGCTCCTCCCGAGGCTAGCTACGTCAGCGGGGGAGGGGAGAGAGCGACGCGGAAGATGCGCGTCGTGGCACAGCGGCCGGGCAGGCAAGGCGGTCGACCGGCCGATCGGTAGGACTCTCATCCAGCGCGCATCACCCCGTCCATGCTGCGCCTGTTCTGCACGCGACGCCGGCGCGAGGCGGGGCGGGTCT
>JBDHHV010000112.1:0-11964 GCA_039589195.1 Gemmatimonadota bacterium
GTCCGGCTGTTCCACAACCGCTCGGCGGAGGATGGCCTCGAAGAGGTGCCCGAAGACGTGTTCGGGGGCCTGCGCGACTACGATGACCGTCTCTACGGCGCCAGACTCCAACTGCCGTTCTCATTCGGCAGCTTCACCGCGAACGCCGAGTACCATTCGACCAGAACCGACACAATCGAGACCCGCTCGAAGATCGTCGGCAGTGCGCTTCGGCTGAATCTCGCTCGCGGGGTGAGCATAGGGTTGTCCGGCAGTATCAGCGCACAACGGGGAAGGGACCTTTCGCTGGATATCCTGCGGTCCCAGACGAGCCTGGAGTGGAACGTCGTCCGGAACCTGAATGTACAGGCCGCGGTGAGGTACTGGAGCTGGAGGGAGCCGGATCAGCGCACGGACTTCCTGGGCGGCGGGATCGGCTTGACCGCACGCTACCGACAGCTCACCCTCGAAGCTCGAGTCGATCGCCACGTCTGGACGGCCGGAAACGACCAATCCGAGAACAGGATATACGTCCGCCTGACACGGCGGCTGTAACGAGGACGGAGTCAGCTTTGGCAAAGGGGATCCTCCGGGCGGGAATCGGGCTCGGGTCGGCGATGCTGGTGGCGATCGCGGCACCGTCGGTCGCGCAGCATCCGGGCGCGGGCTCGTCCGGTGCGTCCGGAGACCCGACTCAGCAGGCGTGCGCCGCATGTCACGGGATGCATGTGCGCGGCCAGGGCGTCGCGGGGCTTCGCCTGGGGGGGGGAAAATCTGCTCGTCTCCCGGTCCGAGACGCCGAACCTCGGGGATGTCTCGATCAGCTGCCTTCGTTGTCACGCGACCGCCGGAGGGCGAGGGACCGCCGAGCCGGTCGAGGGGTCGCCCCCGTTGTCGATCACGGACGGTCTGTACCTGGGCCCCGACCTGAGCGACGATCATCCTCTGGGCGAGATCGAAAGGGATCGGCGATTGCTGCCCGACGACGGCATACTGACCCTTCGCTCGAGGCGCGTGAGGAGGGATGTCCGCACATTCCGGAACAGGTCGCCGACCGAGACGATAGAGTGCACGACGTGCCACGATCCGCACAGCCGGACGGGCCCCATTCCGGCTCCGGGCGAGGAAGCCATGCTGTGCGGAGGCTGTCACGACGCGGGGACCTACGCGCTCGGGCTGCATTCCTCCGTCGCGTGCTCGGATTGCCATGCGCTCCACGGAGCGCGCGGGAGCGCCCTCCTGTCCGAGTACGAGGAGAACCGGTTGTGCGAATCGTGCCACGGCCGCGGCGCCAGCCTCTCGCCCACCACGAGGGATAGGGATTCGCGGCTTCTACGTCTCCTCGTCGCTCCCAGGGGCCACGTCCTGTCACCCGGGGGTCGTTGCGCGGACTGCCATCCGGCGCACGGAGTCTCTGACTCGCCCTGAAGGCCTTCGTGGAAGTGCTCTAGCGCTCTCCCCGCTCCGCGCGCGCGAGGATCTCGATCCCGCCCCGCACGTTCTGGTGGACGTTGACCTCTACCCACGCCGGGTCGACCGCGTACTCGATGTCGTCCGCGATCCGCGCGGCCAGGTCCTCGCAGAACGCGCCCACGTTCCGGAACGACCACAGGTAGAACTTGAGCGCCTTCGACTCGATGCACAGCTCGCGCGGCGCGTACTCGATCATCACCTGTCCGAAATCCGGCTGGCCGGTCTTCGGGCACAGCGATGTGAACTCGAGCGCCCGGAGCGTGACCACCTGCACGTTGGGCGCGGGAATGGCTTCGGCCTTGAGAGTCTCTCGTCCTTCGTTCGGGTCGGCGGGTCGAGGGAGTGGCCCCTCCGCGGGAAGCTCCGGCATCGATCGCTCCACTCCGTACGGGTTAGATTCACGCCATGAACGACCTCGATGAATCTACGGCGATGCCCGACGAAGGGCCGCACCCCGGATCGGCTGGCCGCGCGCGCTCGGGCGCGGGCGATGCGACCCCGCCCGAGGGGGAGCCCGTCAGCTCGCCGCGTGCAGTGGTGCTTCTGAGCGGCGGGCTGGACTCGACCACGGCGCTGGCGATCGCCCGCGAGGAGAGCTACGACACCTACGCCCTCACCGTGCGCTACGGGCAGCGGCACGCGATCGAGCTCGAGGCCGCGCGCCGTGTAGCCTCGGCCCTCGGGGTCGCCGAGTACCGCGAGGTCGCGGTGGACCTGGGCAGCTTCGGGGGCTCGGCGCTCACCGACGACATCCCGGTCCCCAACGACCGCGAGCCGCGCCACAAAGACCGCGAGTCGGTCGCGGAGATTCCCGTCACGTACGTACCGGCCCGCAACACGGTGCTTCTCTCGCTGGCCCTGGCCTGGGCCGAGGTCCTGGGCGCCGAGGACATCTTCATCGGGGTCAACGCGCTCGACTACTCGGGCTATCCGGACTGCCGGCCCGAGTTCATCGAGGCATTCGAAGCGATGGCCTCGCTGGCCACGAAGACGGGTGTGGAGGGGACGAGCCGGGTTCGGATCCGGGCGCCGCTGATCGACATGAGCAAGGCGGAGATCATCCGGCGCGGCATCGAGCTGGGTGTGGACTACGGGCTGACTACAAGCTGCTACGATCCGACCGGGGCCGGCGAAGCGTGCGGACGGTGCGATGCGTGTCTCCTGCGGCGGCGCGGGTTCGAAGAGGCGGGCGTCGAGGATCCGACCGCGTACCGGACTTCCCCCGCCGCTCCATCCGCATGAGTGCCATTGGGACGTGAGCGGCAGCCGGGCATGAGCGGTAGCCGGGCATGAGCGCCGGTCGGCATGAGCGGTAGATTAGGCGGATGAGCCACGTAGCCATCCTGCTCGGTCTCGTCGCCGGCCTCGCCCTGGGGGTGATCGCCTCCGCTACGGGGTCCCCCGCGCTGACCGCCTTCGCCGAGGGAGTCGCGCCGCTGGGGGCCCTGTTCATGCGGGCCCTCCAGATGGTGGTCATCCCGCTCGTGGCCGTCACCGTGTTCGTGGGTGTGGCCCGTCTGGGTGACACGAAGAAGCTGGGTCGCCTGGGTGGTCTGTCGCTCGGGTTCTTCTGGCTCACCACGATACCCGCGATCCTGATCGGGATGGGGCTCATGCGGGTCGGGCTCGGGTTCGCGCCGCCCGTGACCGTTCCCGCGCCCGCGCAGGAGGTGGCCCCGGAGCTGCCCGGAATCGTGGACTTCCTCGTGAACCTCGTGCCGCGTAACCCGTTCGAGGCGGCGGCCGATGGGGCGCTCCTCCCGATGATCGTGTTCACGGTGCTGTTCGCCGCCGCGGCGGGCACGCTGGCGGAGGATCGACGGGCACGGCTCGTCTCGCTGGGCGAGTCGTTGAGCGACGTCCTCATCAAGCTCGTGCACTGGATCCTGTGGACGGCGCCGGTCGGTGTGTTCGGTCTGGCCGCGCCGGTCGCGGCCCGCACGGGGCTCGCCATGCTTCAGAACCTGGGGATCTTCATCCTCACGGTCGTCGTCGCCCTGTTCCTGTACATGGGGCTGATCCTGCTCCCGGCGATCCGGTACCTGGGCGGGGTGAAGATCGGCGACTTCATTCGGGGAACGCTGGGCACGTACACGATCGGGTTCAGCACCACGAGCTCCGTCGCGAGCCTCCCGATGATGCTCGAGGAGGCGGAGAAGAACCTGAAGCTCTCACCCGGGGTGTCGAGGCTCGTCCTGCCGCTGGCCGCCTCGCTGAATCGGCCCGGAAGCGCGCTGTTCCAGGGTGCCGCGATCGTGTTCCTGGCCTCGATCTATGGCGTCTCCATCCCGGCCTCGGCTGTAGCCGGAGCCGTGCTGGCCACCTTCCTGGTGGCCATGACCGTCGCACCCGTGCCTAGCGCCAGCGTGATGACGTTGGCCCCGGCCCTCGATGTCGTGGGCATCCCGCTCGCCGGGCTCGGGATCGTGCTCGGTGTGGATCGGGTGCCCGACATGTTCCGGACGGGCACGAACGTGATCGGGGATGTGGCCGCCGCCACCGTCGTGGATGGGCTGGTGGGAGAGAAGGACTCAGGTTCCCGGCGAGAGTATCGGCAAGGACCGTAGCCTGCGCGTTTCAGGCTGGAGGCGTGCCTGGGGTGACGCGGGCTCCCTCGATGGCAAGGTGGTGATTGGTCCCCCACACCTCACGGATCCCCAGCGTCTCGAGCCAGACGAGACTCGAGGCGTCGACGAAGGTGAGCTTCAGGCCCCGCAGCTCGTCCGTCTTTCGCCACGCCGCCTCGAGATGCGCTCGATCGACGCCCAGGATTTCGAGCGGCGGGAGACTCTCGAGCAGCGAGCGAAACGCCCGTCCCGCACCCTCTCCCGGGCGGTGCAGAAGCCACCCGTACGTCTCCGAGACCACCAGCACGGAGGTCTTCAGTCGCTTGGGCGGTCTCGAGAACAGACCGACTGCATCCTCGTGCAGCCCGTCCGAACGCACGAGGAAAGCGATGAAGGCGCCGGAGTCGACGAAGGCATCGCGCTTCACGGGTGCTCGCGCCCGTACACCACGCGGTCCACGGTGAGGCTCGCATCCGCGCCGGCGTCCTCGATGATCCCTGCGAAGCGCATCCACGGCTGCTCGGTGTGCGGCCGCGGGAGGGTACGCGCCAGCGCTCGACGCACGAGCTCGGCGAACGAGATGCCTCGCATCCGGGCCTCCTTCTTGGCCTCCTCGTACATGTCGCGCTCCAGTGAAATCTGCGTGCGCACCATGATAACACAGTATGTTATCGTGTTATCATACGCTACAGCGAGGCTTCTCCTCACACGGCCCGGGTCGACTTTGGACTGGACGACCCTCGACCGTCCGCACGGCAGGTGTCACATGCGTGGGGTCGTTGCACGTTCATCGGAGGGGGGAAGGGGTGGTGGGGAGCGCGGGCGAGTCTGATGGTTGCTCCCGGGGAGTAGGCCATGAGCGCGAAACGACGTCTGATCACATGTCTGGGCCTGGGCCTCGCAGTCGCCGGGTGCGAGGGGGGCTTCGTGGATCTGGGGGACCCCGACGGGGATTTCCGCACCGATCGCTCGCGATACACGCTCAGGCCCACGAACCACGGCCTCGAAGTCTCGATCCCGTTCACGTACACGAACAACACGGGAAGCACGATCCACGTCATCAACTGCAACCGGATCGCGCCGCCGCACCTCGAGAAGCTGGTCGGCGACAGCTGGGTGTTCGCGTGGGGGGCTGCCACACCCGATTGCATCAGCCTCCCCATTCCGATTCCGGAGGGCGCGACCTACGCGGATGCGCTGCCCGTCTTCCACGGGTTCGGAGAGGTACAGCCGAAGTTCGAGACGACTCTGGACGGCGTGTACAGGCTCGTGTGGACCGCGATTCGCTGGAACAACGACGGGAGCCTGTTCTCGATCGGCGACACCCTGCCGCGGAGCCTGCGCATCTCGAACAGCTTCCGGATCACCACCGACTGACCCCGACCCGGTCCGGGCCGAGCCCCGATCCAATCCGGGCGGAGCCCCGATCCGGTCCGAGCCGAAGCCCGCGACGGCGAGGCTTCTCCTCATACGGTCCTGGCCGATTCCGGACCGGCCGACCCTCGACGGTCCTCAGGGCAGGCGTCACAGGTGTGATTCGTCGCGCGTTCCTTTGAGCGGCAGGAGGGTGTACGGGCGAGGGCCGGCAGGATGCCCCAGGGGAGTACGCCATGAGCGCAAAACGACGTCTGATCACATATCTCGGCCTGGGCCTCGGGATCGCCGGCTGTGAAGGTGGCTTCCTGGATCTGGCGGATCCCGAGCGGGACTTCCGCACCGATCGCTCGCGATACACGCTGAGGCCCACCTCGCAGGGCCTCGAAGTCTCGATCCCGTTCACGTACACGAACCGCACGGGAACCCAGATCCACGTCATCAACTGCAACCAGATCGCGCCTCCCCACCTCGAAAAGCGGGTGGCAGACGACTGGGTGTTCACGTGGGGGTTGGTGATACCGCCCTGCATCAGCCCTCCGATTCCCATTCCGGTGGGCGCGACGTACGCGGATACGCTCCCGGTCTTCCACGGCTTCGGAGACGTGCACCCGAAGTTCGAGACGTCGCTGGACGGCGTCTACCGGCTCGTGTGGGAGTCGATTCGCTGGAACAAGGACGGGAGCCTAGTCTCGATCGGCGACACGCTGCCGCTGGCCCTCCGGGTCTCGAACAGCTTCCGGATAGAGACCGACAACTGAGATCCCGAGGCCGACAACCGAGACCGACGACTGACGGCAGAGACCGACGACCGAGACGCGAGTCCAGCGGCCGGGATCCGACTGACGGCTGAGGCCGATTCGGTCCGTGCGTCAGCGCGTCACGGGGCGAGCGGGTCCATCGAGGCCATGGCGGCCTTGAGCTGGTCGTCCGACAGGTGATCGAGCTGAGGCAGCAGGGGCCGGGAGAGATCGAGGTCCGGAATCTCGCCCGCGTGCTCCTCCATCCAAGCGACAAGACCCTCCATCACGCGCGCGTTCGCCTGACCGTGCGGGGTCTCACCGCCGATCGTGCTGCTGATGATCCCGCCGAACGCGAGCCGCGGGTAGGGTGCGAAGGCGACCTCGGACAGCTTGGCGCGAAACTCGCGATCCGCCGTCGTGAGCGACTCGCCGAGCCTCGCGTCGATGGCGTGGCGGCCCTCGTGCGCCTCGATGCTGCTCGCGAACACGGCCTCGTCGAACGCGACCAGAAAACGGCGCTCCAGCGCCTCTCCCTCCAGCCCTTCGTACCGCAGCCGCTCGAGCAGGCGCTCGACCCCCTGCGCCCGCAGACGGTTCCGCAGCCCGTGGAGGTACGCGTGCGGGTCCCCAGCCGCCCTCTCCCAATCGCGCTCGGTCTCGCGCTCGGTCTCCTCCTGGAATCTCCGGAGCTCCACCGAGTCGGTCATGGCTCGCCACACCTGCTGGCCGCCACCCGCGTAGGCGGCTCGCACCTGCGTGATCCCGTCCCGCCTCGCCCAGCCGCCGTGCTGTGACCGGTAGTCCCAGGCCCAGCTCTGAAAGCCGTTGGAGACCATCCAGTCGAGCGCGACGAAGCGCAGGTCGGCCTCGTGGCCGTACTGCGAGACCCGGATCCGCTCATCGATCGCGCGGTGTCCGAGGTGGAGGTCGGCGTAGCCGGCCGTCGAGCCGCCGCGCATCTCGGCGCCGAACCGGCGATCGATCTCGCGGATCAGGGTCCTCTGGGTGAGCCGGTGGGGCGTGCCGTCCCAGCGAATCACTTCCCAGAGCGGCTCGGCGAGGGCCAGGAGATCGGTGCGATACCGACCGGTGTCGGCCTCACCCAGGGCGAGGCGGCGGTAGTACTCGTCGGTGAGCGCGGCCGCCTCGTGGACGAAGCGGGCGTAGGCGAGCGTCTCGGCGAGCCCGGGTGCGTAGGCGTCGCTTCCGCCGTCCGTCTCACCGGCCTCGTCCACGCCTTCCACCTCGGCGGGCTCGAGCCCTCGCGTCCAGCCGGGCGTTTCCGCAGCGAGCCAGGCCTCCCGGTACATGCCGGAGCGCGCGAGCGCCGACACGATCCGGCCGAGGTCATCGGGTGTCCGTGCCCCATGGACCGGGGTCACATCGGTCGGAGCCCCATCGGTCGGAGCCCCATCGGTCCACCCCGGGAGCAGGGCGTCGAGCGTCTCGCGCGGCCCTTCCAGCACGCCCGCATCCGACTTCCCGACGATGGTCAGGTAATAGGAGCGCCAGGCCTCGAGCAGCGATGGGCCGTCGCCGAGGAAGATCGAGGTACGAAGGAACGGGCCCGCCATCCCCAGATCGCCAGGGTTATCGCGCACGGCGGTCGCCAGCCGGTCGTGGGCCTCGCGCAGGCGCTCGATCGTCTGCGAGTCGAGCGGGTCACGGGGGGCGCGATCGAACGCCTCCTCGGCAAGGTGTACCGCGGCCCATGCGAGTCGGGCCGTCGCGACCATGCCCTCCTCTCGCGTCTCCGCAACGGTGATTGCCTCGAGTGCCGCCCCGCGAGCCGCGTCGTACCGATGACGGGCCGTCTCCAGCCGTGCGAGGCCGGCCCAGCTCGCCGACCGCTCGGCGTCCAGCGCGAGCGCCTCGCGCAGGAGGCCCTCGGCCATCTCCCAGTCCTGCCGGAAGCGCCACGCAATGAGGGCACGGACCCGGAGCGCGGAGGCCCGGTCGCGGTCAGGCGCATCGGCCGGGAGCGCGGCGAGGACCGCCTCGCTACCGTCGAGGTCGTGCTGGGAGAAGAGCTGCATGCCCTCCGCCAGACCGCCCGAAGAAGCCGGCTGCTGGGCGAGACCGGGGGCCGTGATCCCCGTGAGGAGGAACAGGACGCCCGCCAGGACGACGAGGTGGCGACCGAATCTTCCCGAGCCGGTCATGGCGTCACCTCCGAGAATCCGATCGTGCCGGCGTCCACCCCCGCTGCTGCCGCGCCCGCCGCGGCCCCCTCCGCCTTGCCTGCCAGCGTTTCGGCCAGCTCCTCGAGATCCGTCTCGTCGATCACGTAGCGGATCTCGATCGACCGGGCGTCCTGGCGCGCCGAATCGCTGAGCTCGGCCCAGACGCGCGGCGCGAACAGGCGTGGGGCGTCGAGGGGAGGAGCCGTGAGGAACGCCGACGGCTCCCGGCTGACGAGTGTCTCCAGGGGGGCCACCGCCTCCAGAAGCGGGGCGAGGTCGGCCGCGACGTTCGCGGCCATGGCTGGCTCGCGCTCGCACACGAGCACCGGCCCCTGTCCCCCGCCCGCCGCCAGCTGGTCGAGCACCCGCGCCCGGACCGTTGGATCGGGGTGGATCGCGACGAACTGCACCTCCGGGAGCCGTTCGGGCCAGCGGCAATGGAGATCGCCGTAGTGGAAGTACGTGGCGACGACCCGACCCGGCGGGAGCGGATTCGGGCTCTCGAGGCTCCAGGCCCTCGCGTCGGCGCCGGTGCGACGCCGCACCTGTTCGGCGAGGTCTCGCGCCTGGCTGTCGCTGCACTCCACGACCCACACGGGGTCGCTGGCCGCGACGGCCCGCGCCCGGACCAACCGCCCGAGCTCGACGGGGGTCACCCCCCAACGCTCGGCCGCTTCCTGTACGATGAGGGACACGTAGTCGTCGATCGAACCGTCCGGGGTCCAACTTGGAGCGGCGTCGGGGCCTTCAGGAACCTCCGCTCGGGATTCCGGCGCAGGCGCCGACCCGCGAACGATCGTGCCCGCCCCGGACCGCGTCTCGACCGCGCCCCGCGCCGCGAGCTTCACATACGCCTTCCGCACCGTGTGCAGGTTGATCCCCCAAGCCTCCGCCGCCTCTCTGAGCGATGGCAGCCGGTCTCCGGTCCGCAGATCGCCGGTCGCGATCCGATACTCGATCGCCCTCACGACCTGGTGGTACAGCGGAACCGCGCTCTTCGGGTCGAGTCGCGTACGCATATAGCCTAACACTCCCCATCAATAGTGTTATACGAACGTATAACGATAGAGAATGTAGGCTCACGCCGTCCCGGGACGCAAGCGCGGGGTGCTCCGCGGCTAGCGGCGGGAACCCGCCCCTTCGTAGCCGCTCGCGGCCAGGAACGCCGGATAGTCCGTGATCGAGAGGATCCGGCGGACCGCCTCGGCCTTGTCGTCGGCGCGTTCGTAGAACGTGTGGACGATTCGCGCCCCCATGGCGTAGCCGACGTCCTGCGGCTGCTCGGGATCGGAGGGCGTGCTCCACAGCCACTCGCCCATCTCGCCTCCAAGCATTTCCGACCGGAACGCCTCCCACAGCCGCGCCTCATGCGCGAGCAGGAAGTCGCGCGCCTGGTTCTTGTGGACGCTCCCGCCCGTGATCAGCTCGGAGAAGTACATGGCGGCGCCTTCCCGGATCGAGGTCGCCAGTAGCGTCCGCCCCGGGCCCGAGAAGATCGCGAAGTACGCCTCCCAGAGGCCGGCGAGCTGCTGCATGTGCACCATCTCGTGGACCAGCGTGGCCGCGAGATCCGTGCGGATCGACTCCGGCGTCTCTTTTCCGATCGAGATCAGAGTTCCCTCGACCGACCCCGAGCCGATCCCCCGGTGCCCGGCCACCACGTAGTACGTGGGAGGGAAGACGGCGCCGTGCATTACGCCGGCGAGATCGCGGTAGGCCTCGTGGAACGCCGGCTCCTCCGATCTCAGGATAGCGAGCTTCTGCGGAATCGACGTGTAGGCCTCCGGGTGCTCGCGGAGGGCCCCCAGGAGCCGGCTCATCGTGAGGTCGTACTTCTCGATGAACATCAGAAGCCCCGGCGAGGCTCCGTCGAAGTACTCCTCCTGCAGCACGGTCGTCGTGTCGGGGTCGTGGCCGAGCCGCTCTAGCGCGCGGATGAAGCTCTCGACGTCACGGTACACGAAGACCGCCGCGGCGGGATCTTCGACGACATCGTGCGTGAGGGTCAATCGAGTTTCTTGGGCGTAGGCGCTGCCGGCTGTGACGCCGAGCGGCAGGATGAGCGCGAGCGTCAGCCCGGCACCGACCAGAACCTCGCTCCTCATCCGCATGCTCGCCTCCGGGTCCGCGGGGTCCGCAGCGACCGGCAGAGTGACTCACGGTCGCCGGGATTGGGACGTGACGGCAAACGCGAAGGTTGGAAGGTGACTCGAGGGGGAAGGTCGTGCAGGTGGATCCCGACTCAGGCTACACGTGGCTGTCGACCTCGACGCACGGTCAGCGGCTAGGAGCCGTGTTTCTCCTCGGGGTACTCTCGATACTCACTGACCCTCGCCTCGCCACCCATGGCCCCCCTCAGCCGGGCCACCACGGATCCACCTCCGGTCCGTTCCGACAGGTAGCTGACGATGAGCGAGTTCATCGACACGCCTTCCCCTTTTGCGACGCGAGACAGCCGCGCATGGAGGGACCGCGGCACCCTCAGGACAAAACTTCCCGAATATCCGTGTGCTGTCGGAAGCTCCCACCCCTCCTCATCGTAGATCTCCTCCACCAAACCGATCGCCACCTCCAGCTCGCGCAGCGCATCGTGAGGCGTCTTCCCGTGCGCGCTGACGCTACCCTCGAAGTCGGGGGCCACGGCGATGTAGTCGTCGTCCTCGCGGTCCCAGAACAGCTGGATATCGTACTTTCCGATCACAACACGTCCTTCAACGTTCAACCTCGTGTCCGTTCGATCGCATCGATCAGCTTGAGTAGATCCTTCACCTGCTCATGCTTTGCCGCCTTGCCGCGCGGCTGGAAGTTCAAGACTGCCCTCAGGCCGGATCGCTTGTAGACTCTGTGGCTCCCCCGCATTCGGGCCAACTCGAACTCGAAACACTCAGCGAGCTGGCACAGCTCGCTGAAACGCAGACCATTCGGCGCCCTCCGAGCCTTGGCCAGGAGTTTCTCGCACTTCCCCACTCGGCTCCGACCTCTCGAATGATATCATATACGGTACTAGCCGACAAACAGGCCGCTCCCCGTCCATATCTGGGAACGTGCCTCAACCATGCGTCAAAACCCGGGTGGGTACCGATGGGGGGACTTGCCAACGCGTAACTGTAGGGTTACGTTATGACCCGTAACCTGCCAGTTACGGATGGCTCGGAAGAGTGGAACCACCGAGAGACAAAGCGACCCCGCCACCACAGCCACGAGAAGGAGAACGACTACATGAACGACCACACGAAATCCGTCACCGACATCTTCGAGTTCAACTCGACGATGGTTCGCGTGGGTCTCGAGGACCTCACGAACGAACATGCGACGCACCAGGTACGCGCGGGCGAGGGCTCCTCGATCAGCTATCTGGTAGGTCACATGCTCGCGTCCCGGATCGGCGCGCTGAAGATGCTGGGTGTCGAGACCGAAAACCCGTACAGCGAGCTGTTCGGTGGCGCCGTGCCCGCCCGGGATGGTTCGGACTACCCGGACGTTTCCGAGCTGGTCGGCCAGTGGAACCAGGTCTCGGAGAGCTTCGCGGCAGCCCTGGCCGACCTGGGCGCTGACGACGTGCTCGCGCCGTGCGAGGGCTTTCCCATCCCCGATCAGACCGTCCGCGGAGCGCTGATGTTCTGGGCGTGGCACGAGTCGTATCAC
>JBDHHV010000113.1:0-12791 GCA_039589195.1 Gemmatimonadota bacterium
CCGGCTCGACCAGAAGCCGCACCAGTTCCAGGGTCAGTCGCAGTGAGATCGTCTGGTGACGGACCGAGGGTGCGGGTGTCATGTACAGCTCGCCCTCGATCGCCTCGTAGCGATTCCCGTCGTCCGGCAACTGCTGGACGTCGTCCCAGGTGATCTGCGGAAGGGGCATGCCCACATTCTACCTCCGGCGGCGGGCGGAAACGAACCCTTGCGCTCATGATCCACCGGGAGGTCAAGCGGTCATCAACGCTCGCGCACGACCGCTCGAGCCGGTTTGCTAACAGGCGTTGACTCCTCGCCGCTCAAGCGGGACGATACTTGCATGCGCCCGACCTGTGATGCGTGCGGATGCGAACGGCGGGGAGGCCGGGGTGTCGTTGATACTCTTCAAGAAAAAGAACTTCGGTGGGGAGAGCCATCACGTGACCAAGAGTCACGGCAATCTGCGCGTGACGCCGGTCGGCTACCGGACCCGGTCGCTGATGATGAGTTCGGGGGATGATCGAGCCCTGGTGTTCAGCAAGAAGATGTATCGCGGCAAGGTGGCCTTCATCCGGGGAATCCAGGATGTGCCGGACTCCGCCGACACGTTCTTCAAGCCCCTACGCGCCGTGCGAGTCGATTCGTTCAGGTTGTACCTCAACGTCACGGTTGTATGCAGCGATGGGGATTTCCCGGGTTCGTGGACCGGCAGGCAGGACGCCATTGCATCGATCGACGCTGCCATCGACTGGGCGAATCGGATCTGGGGTAGGGGGATGCTCTGGCTCGAGCGGAGAAAGACCGAGGTTCACGACGCCCCCAGGACGTTCGAGCTCAAATGGCCGTTCCCCAAGATTCCGCCGCAGTGGAAGCAGCCGGGCATGATCGATGTCGTATTCGTCAACAGGATCGGACGTCGGAACACCGTCGCCAGGAGATACCCACCGCTCATCGGTACCACCATCTGCGTCGGCCGAGTCGTGAAGCGAGGCGAAGTCAAGGACGACAAGGACGAGCTGATGGGATACAGCCTCGCGCACGAGCTCGGCCACTATCTGGGCATCGAACACCCGTCCTCGCGGGACGACCCCAGGAACCTGATGTGCCGGGGCAATCCGGTTAGCCTCGACCCGGAGAACATCCAGTTGCTACAGGGTCAGATCGAAAGGGTGCATCAGGTCCTCGCGGCGCACGCCGGCCGCAAGGTGGAACGACACAACTGAAGAATCCTGCCGCGACTGGCCCGTCCCTTGCCGCAATGAGTGGGACTATGCACCCGCTCCATGCCTATCGACAGGCCGCGCCTCCACTTCGAGGAGCACGACGTTGAGATCATACCGGCAGGCATCCGTCGATTCGCCCATGCCGGAGGGCGTTCGTCCACGCCGGTCGGTCCCGGACGCCCTCGCCCGCTCCCCTCGTGCGTGCCTTCTGATGGCGGGCCTCGGCCTCGGCGTGGTCGGCTGCGGCGGCCCCCAGATTCCCGAGTCGACCCTCCGGGCGACGATCGAGAAGCGCTCGTTCGACCTCTCCCGCGAAAGGATCTGGATCCTGACCGCCCTCGAGGCCGGATACGCCGACACCAGGGGCTACCTGTGGCTCGAGGGCGAGGGGCTGTCGGAGCGTGGACGGGATCTGTTGTCGGCGCTCGAGCGCGCGGGGGCCGAGGGGCTGGACCCCAGGGCGTACGAGGTCCCAGACGTGCGTGAGGCGCTCGACACCCTGCCTGCGATCCCGGAGGCGGACTCGGTGGGTCGCACCCGGGCGCTGGCGGATGTCGAGATTCGCCTGTCGACCGGTCTCATGTCTTTCGCCAGGGATCTCGTGCTGGGCCGCCTCGACCCCCGCGAGGCGAGACAGGACTGGCGCATCGAGCCGGAGCCGCTGCCACCCGACCTTCTGGGCCGAGTGCGCGACGGAGATTCAGTCGACGGGCTGCTCGACTCGCTCCGCCCCAAGGCGTCCTACTACGGCCGGCTCGTAGGAGCGCTCTCCACGCTGCGCGAGGTCGAGGCGCGCGGCGGGTGGCCCGGGGTGCGGTTACGCTCCGCCCCCCGGATCGGTCGGGCCGCGGATGGCATCCCCTCGCTGCGCGCCCGACTGCGTGCCAGCGAGGATTCGCTCGAGCGGCTGCTGGCCGGGGTGGGTGGCGACTCGCGGGTCTACGACGCCGATCTCGCCGGCGCGGTGAAGCGCTATCAGTCGCGCCACGGGATCGAGCCGGACGCCGTGCTGGGACCCGCCACCCTCCGGGAGCTCAACACGCCCGTCGAGCCGCGAATCGGATCCATCGTCCTCAACCTCGATCGCCTGCGCTGGCTCCCGCGAGACCTGGGAGAGCGGGCCATCGTCGTGAACGTGGCCGGGTTCGAGTTCGAGCTGCTCGAGGACCACCGGACGCGCATGGCCATGAACGTCATCGTGGGAAGGGCGGAATGGGCGACGAGGGTGTTCACGGCGAAGATGGATCATCTGAACTTCAACCCGTACTGGAACGTTCCGCCGTCCATCGCCGCGGCCGAGATCTTCCCCGCCGCACGCAGGGACCCGGGATATCTGGCTCGCAACGGATTCCAGGTCCTCGGATCCGGTGGGATCGTGGACGCCGGGGTCGACGGGATCGTGGACGCCGCCGGGGCCGCCGGGACGGTACGGGGGCTCCGCGTGCGGCAAACGCCCGGAGCCCACAACGCGCTCGGCCGGGTGAAGTTCATGTTCCCGAACCCGTACGATATCTACCTGCACGACACGCCGGACGACCACCTCTTCAGCAGGTCGTATCGCGCGTTCAGCCACGGCTGCATCCGCCTGGAACGGCCCATCGAGCTCGCGCGAGAGATCGTCGAGCGCTATACGGACCGGCCCTCCGCTGACGTGGACCGCATTCTCGAGAGCGGGCGGACCGTGACGATCGAGCTCGAGCGACCCCTCGACGTGTACGTCGTCTACCTCACGGCGTGGGTCGAGGAGGACGGTACCATCCACTTCTACCGCGACATCTACGATCGCGACGATGTACTCCGCGACATGGTCGCGGCTCCCACGGTCACCGCGGGACGCTGAGGACACTGATCCCTGCCTGGAGCCCAGGTAGGCTTCAGCCAACGCCCCGTCGCGGAGGCTCAGGGCCCCTCCCGCCGCGGTCTTACCGGACCGTCAGTTCCCTCCGGGCGTAGATCACCCCACCCCAGTTGCTCTTCACGCGTATTTCGTAGTCTCCCGGCGTCTCCGGAAGATTCCGGAGTACCAGCCGCGCCTCGGTGCCCTGGTCCGTATAGAGGAACGGGGGGGCAAAGTGTTCGTCCGGACTCCCCACGGGTACGACCGTGACGGTCATCCGCTCGCCCACATCACCGGCCAGTACGACGACGACACTGTCGCCCGGCGCGGCCGTCGAGGGGGCCTGGATGGATACCTCCGGCGCGACGACGCGGAACGGCCGCCGGGCGAGGAAACGCCCCCTACCCGGCTCACGGTAACTCAGCTCGTAGTCGCCGGGGATGACCGGCACGGTCAAAGTCACCGTTTCCTCCTCGCCCGTCAGGCCCCAGAAGCTGTACGGGGTGTCGGGCGCCCCCATCTCGTCACTGCCCGCCGCGTGGAAGCCGACCACGGCGCCCTCCTCGTGCCCCCTGATCCCGATCTCGATGTGGTGGGCCGCGATCCCTCCCTCGGGGGCGTCGATCTCCACGTCCTCCCCGCCCGCTGCGGCCTCCCCGGCGGACGCCGACGCCAGGAAGTCCGGCGTCGTCTGGATCGCCAGGGCCGACCGGATGAACACCTCGTCTCCCGTAAGGCCCACATCGAAGACGCACTGCTCGAGCGCCACGGGCTCGATCACGCCCGCCTCGCGACACCGCTCCTCGGCCCGGGTCCGGGCGGCCGGATCGAGGTCGTCGATCGTCACCTCCTCTCGGGGAACGTCGCGCAGCGTATACGTTTCCGTGCTCTGGCCGGGCCCGTAGTCGAAGAGCGACTCCTCCGGCCGGACGCGCCAGCTCTCGGCGAAGTCCGCGTACAGGGTCTCGAACTCCGGCGGCGCCTCGAGCTGCCGGCCGTCGCGGGTCCGGAAGTCGTTCCCGCGCTCACCGTCCGCATCGCCCAGGACCCCGACCAGGCGGCCATCCCGGGACTCGGCGGGAAGAACGAAGAAGTCGATGTGGTTGATCCCGACGTCCACGTGCAGGTTCGTATCGTCCGGCCACACGAGGCTGTACGTGCGTCCGTTGCGGAGGATGACGGCGCGGGCGGAAGGGATCCGTACCTCGTGACCATCGGGCAGCTCGACCGGCTCGCCATCGACCCGCAGCGGGGCCTCGGTCCCGGAAGAGATCGTGACCCGCACGCCCCCGACGCGCGCGGCCACCGCCGTCGCGATGCTCACGACGTCGAGAGGGCGATCGAACGGCTCCAGCCGGATCTGCACCTCGAGATCGTCGTCGATGGATCTGACGACGACGAATTCGCCCGCGGCCATGAGGTCGTAGTCGAGGTCATCGAAGGTCGACAGGTGCGGCTCGCCCCTCACGTTGCCACACGCCGGGTGCCCATTCGGAAAGTAAAGCGGCCACTGGGGATAATCCGGGTCCGGCGGCCCGGCGAAGGCCTCGCATCTGCAGTGAGGCATGCTCGGGGCGTTCGTGGGCGAAATCTTCCCCTTTCTGTCTTCGTACAACAGACCCCAAGCCCCGGCAGGACCCTGTGAGCTGCACCAGCCTGCGAGCAAATCATGGTCAATACCCGGATTCCGCATTCCCACGCCCGGCCACTTGGGCGATTTGAACACGACCCTGCACCCCGGGGAGATCCCGGGCGGGCGCATCCCCGGCGTGGTGGGAGTCGGACCAACGATCACACCCGTGCTCTGGCTCACGGCGGGGGTGGGTGTCGCGGAGGTGAGCAGCGCGACGAGAGTGGCCACACAGGCCACCGGCACGATCCAGAATCGGGCGCGCCGCTCGCGCCGCGCCGCGCCGACGGCGTGAAACCGGGTCTGATCTCGTGTCATCGTCGTCCTCCGGGTCGTCGTCATCCTCCGGACCCCTCTCCCGGAGCCGGAACACCCTCTGAAGCCGGTATGCGGAACGCGCCCCGAACGGGCAGGGGGGTGTAGTCGGGGCACGCGAGCATCCCGCCGAACTCTCCGCTCAGCCAGCCTTCGTGGTCTTCGTCGAGGTCGACGCGGAACGGAGGCTCCGAGACGACGAAATGGCAGGACAGCCCGCGTCCCACGGCGAAGAACGCGTCGTCGACCCGTCGCTCGCCGGCCGCTCCGGAGAGCTGGATCCCCAGGTTGACGGCATCTTGATTGACGAGGTGGATGACCAGCGTGTCCCCGGCCCGGTTCGCGACCGAGAGCTCCCCCTCGTAGGTCTCTTCGCCCGCGTCGAACCGCCAGCCCGGAAGCGTGCGGCGATCCGGAAGCGTCACCGGAACCGCCGGTGCGTCGTCCGCGGCGTCCGCCACGGGCGCTCCCGTCTCCGGTTGGCCGTCCCGCCCCTGCTCGCCCCCCCCCCGCCGCAGCCCGCCAGAGCGAGGGCCAGGGCGACCGCCAGGCTCCGCCTCACGGGGTCGGCTTCCAGTCGACGGGCGGGCCCTCGTTGATCGCGATGACCCGCATGTCCACGATCGCTTCGATCGTCCCGCCCTCGGCCATCTGCTCCAGACGCCGCTTCCCCCTCTCGATCTGTCCCTTGATCTGTCGCAAGGCCATGTCGCGGGCCGCAGCGGGGACGTCCTCCATCTCCCGCTCGATCTCGGGCATCCGCGCTTCGATGTCGGCCAGCTCCTGCTGAGCTTTCCGTGCCTCGCGCCGGAGCTCGGCCAACTCCTCCCGACGCTTCGGGTCGGTGGCCATGGCCTCCATCAGACCCGAGATCTTCAGCTCGCGACGTGTGGGCTCGTAGAGCGAACCGACCTCCTCGTAGCCGGACTGGATGACGTCGAACCTGACCGGCGTCCGTTCGCCGTCGACCGCGTACTCGCCCTCCATCTCCAGCCGCAGCGAGACGTACTCGGCCGCGTCGATCCACATGCGCATCGTGCGCACGGAGAACGTTCCGCTCCCGCCGGTCTCCCCGAGCGCGATGTCCGAGAGGTCGTCGGCCTCGAGGAGGAACGCGTCTCGGCCGTCCACCTGCTCGGAGCCGACGAGCCGGGCGCGCTCGGCGAAGGCAACCATGGCTCCCACGCCGGCCGCGTCCTCGATCTCGTCCGCGTACGCCTCGCCGCTCCGCTTCGCCTCGGCGTTCATGCGCATGAAGCTCGCCATGTCGTCGGTCATGTCCTTGATGACGGGCGCCATCGGGTTCCCGTCCGCGGCGTGCGCACCGCCGATCATCTCGAGCCCGGCCGCGTACATCTCGTAGCCCTCCGCGGTCATGCGCGATCCGCCGGCTCCTTCCTCCATCCATTCGGCGACGGGTACCTGTCTGAAGGTCACGAGGCCATCCACCTCGCTCTTCTCGAAGTAGAGGGGGACCGCCATGGGGGCGCCCTCCATAGGTGCTCCACGGCATAGTTCTGTACCGTTTCCCAACGGGCGGCCTGCCGTTCGGCCAGGGTGCGAAGAACCGATTGGGCATCCTGCGGTTGCTGAGCGCCGATGGTGGAGGCGAGGGCGAGCGCCGATACGTACAGGCTCATGGATTCGTCCTTCCGTGCATCGAAGAATCGGAGTTCGACTTCGGGGGGCCGAGCCGACTTCAACAGTGAATAGCAAAATATCGGCGGAGATCCCGCCACGCCCCATGGCTCCACGCGAGGTCTCCGGGAGGGCAGGGCGCGCGATCGCCCCCCCGGACTCGACCGGTGGCGGGATCGCGCTCATTTCTTCGCTTTCGCATGCAGGGTCATCCGACACGTGCTGATCGACTGCGCGTGCGCTGGACGAAGCGCTCTCCGGTCTGGCCAAGCACGACCGGCGGCTCGAGTGGCTGGTCGAGTACCGGTTCTTCGACGGGCAGGTCGGGTTCTACAGAGCCGCGGGGTTGCAGGCTCTTTGTCGGATTCCCTCTGTCGCTGACACTGGCTCGAGCCAGGAACCAGGATCGCGGGTTAGCCGGCGGGGAGACCACCGAATAGGAGACAACATGACCGCCATGCTGGACGGACAAGCCGGGCTTCGGGCGTGCGCGCTCCCGCTACTCGCCGCGACGATCGCGGTTGGCGGATGTGGAGGCGGCTCGGGTGCCGACTCCGCAAGCTCCGATGCGCCGGCGCTCAGCACCACGGAATCGGAATCTGCCGCGGATGCCGGACCGCCTCCTGGCTCTTCGACGCTGCAGCGCGGGGTCTGGGAAGCCGCCGAGTTCACAGACGAGCTCGTCACGGCGGACGGAACCGGCAGAATCTTCGTCCTCGTTGATTGCGATCCGATGACCGGTGGCAACCACGTCACGATTAACCCCGTCGGCTTCCCGGCGGGCCGGCTGATTACGGCTGAGGCCGACCCGGCCATCGGCGGATCCGTCCAGGCACAGATTGGGCCGGACGGAAGTGGAGTCGGCATGCGTCAGACGTCGCTCGACGAGGAGCAGTATAGACTCTCCATCGCTCTCGATGACGAGGGCCTGGAGACGACTTTCCCCGGCTGCGCACCGACGGGATCGTAGCGGGGAGGTCCGACGTTCGCCGAGATCCTCACCCGCGACGAGTCGTCATTCTTCACGTCGTTGAGAACGAGAGCGACATCCGGGCGTCTCAGCGGGCCAGCGGGTCCGGTCGCAGCTGGAAATGAAGCACCTTGCTGGTCGTGCCGGCCCCGGTCTCCATGTGGAACGGTGTCCGCGTGCTGACGGTAGCCCAGATCCCCCGGCCCTTCCAGCCCGCGTCCGGGTCATCGATGCGTCCGTCCAACCACTTCGTGTAGAAGCCGGCCGGGTACGGGACGCGAAGGACCACCCACTCCCCGTCCGCCCAGGCGAGTAGGCCCTCCGAGGCATTGCCGGTGTTGATGGGGACGTTCTCGCCGAGCCCGAGCGTGTTGAACTGGTCCACCCACGTGTAGTAGCTGGCTTCGGCGCTCCCGGGGGTATCCACGCCGCCGAGCTGAGGCAGCGGCTCGACATGGAACGTCCATCCCTCGGGACAGTGCTGCCCGGTCGCCGCCGGGCCGTTGAGCGGCCCCGTGCACTTTCGTCGATCGAAGCTCGCGAGGTGTCCGCTGGCGAGGCCGACCCACATCACGCCACCGCGGTCGACATCGCCACCGCGCGGCGAGAAGCCCTCGATCGGCCGCCCGGACTCGTCCAGGGGCAGCTGGTAGATCTCGGCGAGGGCCGTCTCGGACGGGTCGGGGCCCGGATCGAGCCGAACCACGGCGCCTGGATACCCGAGCGACGTAGCCCACACGGAGCCGTCGGGGGCGGGAGCAACGGCGTAGAAGCCGGCGACGATCCGCTTGTCGAGCGCTGGATCGACGGGCTCGTCCGGCTCGACGAATGCGTCCCGCTGCCCATTCCCGTTGGTATCCAGGATGAGCGGGGTCCAGCCTTGCGACGCCTGCTCGTCCCCGGTCTCGTCGAACATCCGGGTGTTCAGCCAGCCCACGACCTGTCCGCCCCCGCTCGTCCACAGCGTGTTGTCCTCGTCCTCCGCGAACATCAGATGATGGGTGCTGAAGCATGTGGAGATGTGCGTCAGCTCCCTGGTCTCGGGATCCCACATCTGTAGGTGGCGCGCCGCGCGCTCGACCGGGAAGGCACGCGCCGAAGGGTGGTCCGACCCCTCTCGGCAGAAATCGGGATTCTCGGGCGGACGCACGGTCGCAGTGAGCCAGAGACGAGCTCTGTCATCGAGCATTGGGTTGTGGACGTTCGTCAGGCTGGTCCAGTTGGGCTGATCGCCAAAGTACAGCGATGGTTCGAGCATGGTGGGGCCGACCGACGGTCGCGTCGCCGGGTCCCGGACGGTGAGCGGGATTCGGGTCGCCTCGTGCGCCAGCGGGTCCAGGACGGGGACATAATCCTTGCTCTGCTCCAGCGCCCCGTAGATCGGACCGTACGCGTTGACGGTCGGATTCCGGCGGTCGGTCGAAACCTCGTCGTGCAGATACGCCGTCGGGTCCGCCCAATCCCACATGGTGATGACGATGTTCCGCTCGACCCCCGACGGTCGCGGCGGCGGTGGGGGCACCTCGCCCGCTTCGATACGATCGGTCCAGTCCGCAAACATTTCGAGCAGCCGCTCCCGACCGAGAAAACCGAGTACTGCGCTCATCCCGGCGCCGGCCTGCCCCGACTTCACCCGACGGTCCCACGCGGCAACGGACGAAGGGAACTCGCCCAGGCTCGGCGGAATCTGGCGCGTGCCCTTGGTGCCGAGCTGGTGGCAGGCCGTGCAATTGCCGGATTTCACGATGCGGAGGAATTGCGCCTGGTGGCGGAGGCCGGTCGCGAGGCCGTTCCCTTCCTCACCCGTCCCTGGAAACTCGCTATCGCCGGGGACCTCGAGGAGCGAGAGCCAATAGCCTGCCGGATAGTATTGCGCAGCGGCGACCGCGTTCGGTGCGGGGACAGCAGTATGGTCGTGGATCTCGCCCGGCGACGCGGACAGCCGCTCCGAATCTACCAGGCCGTACCCGCGCACCCACACGTCGTAGGTCGCGGACGGCAGATCCGGAATCAGGTACCGCCCCTCCTCGTCGGTCACGACGATGCGAACGAACGGGGTCGGAAGATCGGCAGTCTCGACGATCACCCAGACGCCCGCCTCCGGGCCCCCGGGGCCGGTGACCGTGCCGCCGATGTCATCGCCATCAACCGGGCCATCGCCCGGCTGGCACGCGCCGACGAGCGTGGCCGTGACGAGCACGGCACTCGTGACGAGCGATCGCAGGAGAGCCAAATTCGGTCCTGGTGGGTTCATCTCGCTGTTCTCCGGTGGGGGCGGACGGGAGAGGATAACGCTCGACGATATGCTCTTACTGACTCGAGACGCTACTCTCCGGCCTCGGCGTGTCCGTCCCGGCGGGCGGCGGGAGAGCCTACGGGATAGGTGGAATATCCTCCGGCAGCACCGGGACGTACTCGGCAAAACTCGTAGAGCCTCGCTCGTACTGCTCCTCTAGCAGGCGATAAAACGGCCCCGTGGGCGTGAGGCCTCCCGCGGTGATCTCCTCGATTCGCGCCTCGGCCGCCTCGAAGGCGTCGGCATTCGAGGACAGCTTGACGCGGAGTCGGTAATCGAGCGCTCGGGTCAGGGACTCGGACGTCATCGACAGGGGGCTCTGGTAGCTTCTCGCATAGCGACCGTCCTTCCCGGCCTCGTAGTACTTCACGAGGTTGGCCTCGGCTTTGGAGAAGTGCTGTCTCACCAGCGGGTTCACGATCGAGTGGAGGTACTCGTGCATGTTGAGCGCGTAGGATGACGCACCGTCGCTTTCCACCTGGTAATAGTACCGTCCGAACTGGGCTCCGATGCCTGTGTACTTCGCGTCCAGCAGATTCGGGACGTTGACCAGTACATAGTCGTCCTGCCTGGGCATCCGCGGGTAGCCCCAGAGCGTGGCCATCTGCCTCGACATTTCTTCGAAATCGTACCGTTCGATTTCGGCGAGGTACTGTGGCTTCACTTCGGCCCACAACTCATCCAGCTGCGCCACCTCCCAAGACTCGTTCAGCACCCCCGGGAAATCCGACATCTGCTCCACCGCCTCCTCGTACTGCTCATGCCCCGCACCTCGTGGAATTCGGCTTCACGTGTCCCGCGGAAACATGTACACGCGCCGCACGCGTTGCACCCAAGACTTGAACTCACAGTGTGGCCCTAGAGACGCTCGACATAGATCCGGTAGGAGTCGCTTGCAGTGCGACGGGCAGCGTAGGCAATCGAGCGCCCGTCCGGCGACCATGAAGGCTCGGTGACGCGGAAGAATCCCGGAGCGATCTGGCGCACCGGTTCGCCACTGCGGGTCACGACTTCCAGGACGCGAGAGCCGTCCTCGTGCACGCTTACGAAAACCAAATCGGCTCCGCTCGGCGACCAAGCCGGACAGAAGTCATGACCAGGGCCCACGGTCAGGCGTTCCAGGGCCATGCTTCCCAGGTCCAGGATGTAGACCTCGTCGTCCTTTCCGTCGGTGTCTCGACGTGAGAAGAACGCCAACGCGTCTCCTAAAGGGCTCCAGCGAGGCCAGACATCTCGACCCGCCGGCAACAGCACCTCACGAAGCTCCCCGGAGGCGACGTCGATCGAGCGCAAAGTGATCGTGCCGTGGACCGGCGCACTGAAGACGATGGTCGAGCCGTCAGGAGACCAATCCGGGAACATCGCGCCCGCCGTTCCGGCCAATCGGCGCTCATGGGCCGACGTGATGTCCACCACGTGGAGAAAGCTCGTTCTGTCGTCCGATCGGACAAACGCAAGCTGTCGACCATTCGGGGACCAGGATGGTGCTCGATCATCGGAAGCAGGCGATGTCCCCAGATGGATCACCTGCGAGGAGGCGACGTCCAGAATGTCGATGTGCCATGTGCCCGCATGATCAGACTCCACGGCCAGCCGCTCGCCGCCAGGGTGCCAGGCCGGGGCACGGCTGTTGAACCCATTGGACGTGAGTTGCCCCGCCACAGGCCACTTCAGGACCAAGACACACAATACCGCCGCAATCGATGCTCTTCCCATCACTCGGTTCCCACCGCCTGGTCAGCCTCGTACTCCAAGAACCACGGGATCGTCAACCTACACAAAAACTAGGGTCGATCGGCGCTGAGGCTGTCCTCGACTGCGGGCAGGCCGCGGGTGTCGTCGTTCCAAACATGTAGACTCAACATGTAGAGCCTCTCCGGCCGTTCAAGAGCGGAACAGGCGAATCAAGGGTATCCCGGTCCGGAACTCTGATTCCGGGTCGCCTGTACATCTTCATGCGGTTCCTCCTGCGTTCTTCCGAGCACGTCTGGCCACCGGTCTGACTGGAACGCCACGTGGCGGCCTGGCGCGAGGTGATGCTGCGATGGTTCCGACGTACATGCGCGTGACTCTGTGCTGTCTGCTTTCGGCCCCGGCAGTCACCGGGTGCTGGGGGGGGCCTGAAGCCCACGGGGACAACAGAATCGTTTCGCTGTGTGCCAGGGGGACTTCAATGTCCGAGCTGGAGGCTCTCGGACCTGCCGATCTCGATCAACGTCTTGGCGAGCTGGTCGACGGGCGCGTGCTTCGCATCAGAAACGACTCGTGCCCGCCGGCATTTCCGGTGATCGAAGGAGTGGAGAGGAAGGAGTTCACGGAGGTCGCCGACGCGGCAGCAGCCGCTCTGGGCCCCGTCGTGGAGACGATCGTCGCAAGGCTTCGAAAGCGTCTCGGAGGGCGCGAAGAGATGCTCTTCCACCTCCTCTGGTCTCGTGTCATCGACGAGGTGTGGGAAGAGGCGTGGGAACTCGCGTCCTTGGACGGGGATCTGCCGGCCCTGGCGTGGGTCGTGTACCCGGAGCACCAGTACGCAGTGGGAACCAACTACGACTTCCTGCCGGGAGATGCCAGCCTGGCTGTCACGTGGAGCCGGGCCTTCATGGACCATCTGTCCTCGTTCAGCGACCTGAATTGGGAGATTATCCAGGTGGCTTGGGGGGAGACGGTGGCTGCCAGCGAAGCGACGGCAGCGCTTACCGAATACGGGATCTTCGACGCCGAAGGGCGAAGCCGCCTCTTCTCGTATCCTCAGGGTGAGCGCTTGGACAGTCTGATGACGGAACTTACGAAGCGGTACGCCGAAGGACTGGCCCAAGCTGTCGCCTGGGCTGAAACGGCTCGCCGGTTCGACGTCCATCACGGGGACTTCTTCGTCGCCCTGTCCCACGAGATCGCGTATG
>JBDHHV010000114.1:0-11729 GCA_039589195.1 Gemmatimonadota bacterium
GGGATCGCTCGGGACCTTGACGACCTCGAGCCCTTCTTCCGCCAGCCGGTCGAGCTGTCGGCGGATCGAGTGGAACTCCCCGTCCGTAGTCACGATGCGGGGGCGCTCCCCGAGTGGGAGGGCCGAGAGAAACCGGACTACCAGCTCGTGTGTGTTGGAGCCCAGCGTGATCCGATCGGCCGTGTCGGCGAGGAGGCGCGACCAACCTGCACGGACCCGATCGGCCTTTGCGAACGCGCGATCCCACTTCTCATCCACAGCCTCCGCGGCGTCCAGCCATGCCTGCGAGTGCGCCTCGAATCCGCAGTCCGGCCAGGCCTGGTGCGAGTGCCCCGTCAGCAGAAGCCGCTCCGCGACCCGGAACCGCGAGTAGTGGGCGGACAGCGCGTTCGGGGAATCGTACAGCGTGCCCGGGGTCAACATGCAAAGAAGCCGTGGCGCATCATCGGCGTCACGCGGGGCCCATCACAATTGGGTACGGATCGACCACAGGTCCGGGAAGATCGGCTTTCCCAGCGAGCCACGCAGGTACGCGGCCCCCGTCGTACCTCCCGTTCCCGGCTTTCCGCCGATCGTGCGCTCCACCATCTTCACGTGCCGGTAGCGCCATTCCTGCAAGCCCTCGTCGAGGTCGACCAGCCGTTCGCACAGCGACACCAGGCTCGAATCGCTCCGATAGATCCGGACGAGCGCCGCCTGCACCGCTTCCGACGGTTGGAGCGGCTCGCGCACATCCCGCTCGAGCTCGTTCGCCGGAATCTCGTGGCCCTCCGCCGATAGGAAGCGAAGGAACGCGTCCCACAGCGTCGGTTCGTCCAATCTCGCATTCAACCGGTCCAGCGCGTCGCTCCCCCCGGGGTACCTGGCGAGCACATCGGCCCGCTTGGCCCCCAGCATGAACTCGAGCTCGCGAAACTGGAACGATTGTAGCCCGCTCGCCTCTTCTAGACGCGATCTGAAGGCCAGGAAGTCGACCGGCCGCATCGTCTCCAGGATGTCGAGTTGCGCGACGAGCACCTTCAGGATCGTGAGTACCCGTTTGAAGGTGTGCAGGACGCGTGGGAGATTCCGCTCGCCCAGCCGGCGGATGGCGAAGTCCAGTTCATGGAGCAGTTGCTTGAACCACAGCTCGTATACCTGATGGATGATGATGAAGAGCATCTCATCGTGCTCCGGCTCGCCCCCGGGCTCCGCGGAGCGCTCGCGTTGCAGCGAAAGAAGCTCGTCCAGCTTCAGGTAGCCGGAATACGTCAGATATTTGTCGTGCGGGCTCACGGCTCCCCCCCAGGAAGCAGCTGAAAGAACCTGGCTAATAGCCCCATTCGAAACGGGGAGTGTATCGGTCCAGGGTCGAGTACGGGTCCGGCCAGGGGAGCTCGTACCCGAGGGCGGCGGCGGCGTGGCGAGTCCAGTAGGGCTCCCACAGATGGGCGCGCGCCAGACAGCACAGATCCGCCCGACCGGCTGCCAGGATCGTGTTCACGTCCATGAACGACGAGATGTTGCCGACCGCCATGGTGGCGATCTCCGCCTCGTGCCGGATCCGGTCGCTGAACGGCGTCTGGAACTGGCGTCCGTACTTGGGCTTCTGATGGGGCACGGTCTGCCCGGCGGAGACATCGACGATGTCGCACCCGCCCGCCTTCAGCAGCCTGGCCACTTCGACCGCATCGTCCGCCTCCATCCCCCCCGGCGCCCAGTCCACCGCCGAAATCCGAACCGACAGCGGCTTGTGTGCCGGCCACACGCCCCGCACGGCCTCGAGAATCTCGAGCGGAAAGCGCATCCGGTTCTCGAGCGGGCCGCCGTACTCGTCCGCCCGTCGGTTGGTGAGCGGCGAGACGAAGCTCGCCAGCAGGTAGCCGTGCGCGAAGTGTATCTCGAGCCAGTCGAACCCCGCCTCCTCCGCCATGCCGGACGCACGGACGTGCTCCTGCTTCACGAGCTCCATGTCTTCCCGAGTCATCTCCCGCGGCACGGGACTGTGCTCGAACCATGGAATCGGCGAGGCGGCCATAATCGGCCAGCCACCCTCCTCGAGAGGCTCATCGGCCCCTTCCCAGGCGAGCTTCGTCGAGGCTTTTCGACCGGCGTGCGCGAGCTGGATCGCGATCTTGGCGTCGCTGTTCTCGTGCACGAATTGGACGATCCTCCGCCAGGCAACCACGTGCTCGGGCTTGTACATGCCCGTGCAGCCCGGCGAGATCCGCCCTTCCCGGCTCACGTCGGTCATCTCCGTGAACACGAGACCCGCCCCGCCGATCGCGCGGCTCCCGAGGTGGACCAGGTGCCAGTCGTTCGGCGTGCCGTCATCCGCCAGATACTGACACATGGCCGAGACCACGACCCGGTTCGGGAGCAGGAGCTCGCGTAGCCTGAAGGGGGTGAACAGGGGCGGGGGCGCGGGATCCAGCGGCACGGTCATGCCACTTTGCTGCCCCGCGCGCGCTGCAAACCACCGGTTCACGGAGCCGGTGAAGTCGGGGTCGCGCACCATCAGGTTGTCGTGCGTGATCCGGAGGCTTCGCGTCAGGAGGTTGAAGGCGAACTGGGTCGGCTCGGTGCGCATGAAGCGCTCGGTCCCCTCGAACCACTCGAGGCTGGCCTGCGCGGCGCGCTGAAGGCTCTCGACCTGGGGGCGTCGTTCCGCTTCGTATGCGGGCAGGGCAGCGCCGACGTCACCTCCCTTCTCGAGGAGCGCATCTCGGAGGGCGATGGCGTCCAACATCGCGATGCGGGTTCCCGATCCGACCGAGAAGTGCGCGGTGTGCGCCGCGTCCCCGACCAGAACCAGGTTCTTGTGGTGCCAGCGCGCCGTTCGGACGGTGGGAAAGCTCCGCCAGATCGAGCGGTTCGGGATCAGCGGGTGCCCCTCGAGCTGTTCCGCGAACATCCGCTCGCAGAGCGCCACCGTGTCCGCTTCGCTCGCGTCTCCCATCCCGGCCGCGCGCCAGGTCTCCTCCCCCGCTTCGACGATAAAGGTCGAGATCGCGTCCGACGGGACCTCGGCAGCGTTGCTTCCCCCGGCCAGGGACTCGGCCCGCCCGGCTGCGGCGGGCCCGCGTGGCTCGCCGGCCCGTGCGGGCCGGTACTGGTACGCGTGCACCCGCCACAGACCGTATTCATCCTCGCGGAAGTAGAACGTGAAAGCGGGGAACGGCTTCGTGGTTCCGAGCCATACGAATCGGTTGGGCCGTGAATCGATGTCGGGCTGAAAGGCCTCGCTATATCGATCCCGCACGAAGCTGTTGACGCCATCCGCGGCCAGTACCAGATCGGCGTCCAGGTAGGGATCGAGCGAGTCGACTTCGACTCCGAAGCGAAGGTCGACTCCGAGCTCCTCGCACCGGGCACAGAGAATCTCGAGCAGCTCCGTGCGTGCCATCCCGGCAAAACCGTGGCCCGTCGACGATAACGACTGTCCGCCGTAGTGGATGTCGATATCGTCCCAGTGGTAGAAGGATCGAGTGATCGCCTCGTAGGAAGTCGGATCCGCTTCGGCCAACTCGCCAAGCGTGGCGTCGGAGAATACCACCCCGAACCCGAAGGTGTCGGCGGGCCGGTTCCGCTCGAGAACCATGATCTCGTTCGCCGGGTCCGCCCGCTTCATGAGGATCGCGAAGTAAAGCCCGGCGGGTCCTCCGCCCACGCTGATGATCCTCATCGGCATCGGCTCATGGCGCTGATGCGGTCATGGGTGTTTCGCGCGAGTCCGCCGGATCAGGTGATCCGCGACTATGAGCCGCTGGATCTCCGTCGCGCCCTCGTAGATCCTGAGCGCCCGCACCGCGCGATAGAGCCGTTCCACCGGCTGCCGGACGAGCACACCGCGACCACCGAGGATCTGGACCGCATCATCCACTACGCGCTGGGCGGTCTCGGTCGCGAACGCCTTCGCCATCGCCGACTCCACGTCGGTGCGCTCCGCACCGCGGTCGCGCACCCACGCGGCGCGGTACACGAGGAGGCGCGCCGCAGTGAGATCGGTGGCCATCCTCCCGAGCTTCTCTTGCGTGATCCCGAAGTCCGCCAGCGCGCGGCCGAACTGCTCGCGCCCGACGGCGTGCTTCAGAGCTTCTTCGAGCGCCCGACCCGCGATCCCGCACGCGGCTGCACCTACGGTCGGACGAAGCCGATCGAGCGTGGCCAGACCCAGCTTGAATCCACTCCCCTCGTCCCCGACCAGGCTCTCGGACGCGACCGCGCAATCCTCGAACCGGATCTCCCCCAGCGGGTGCGGCTCGGCCAGGACCTGAGCTTTCACGAAGCGCAGCCCCGGCGCATCGGAAGGCACCGCGAACGCGCTGATCCCGCGTGTTCCCGCCTCCGGGTCCGTGACGGCGAAGGTGAGGTAGAAATCCGCTATCCCGGCGTTCGAGATCAGCGTCTTGTCGCCATTGAGGACGAAGCCGTCGCCGTCTCGCACCGCAGTCGTTCGCAGCGAGGCCACATCGGAGCCGGCCTCCAGCTCCGTCATCGCGAAGGCAGCGATCGCCTGGCCTCGTAGCGCCGGCTCCAGCCACCGCTCCCGCTGCTCTCCGCTGCCCGCTAGGGCGATCGGGGTGGACCCGAGCGCCTGGAGAGCGAAGACGGCATCGGCGAGGGGCGAGGCATGCGCGAGCGTCTCGCGCACGAGGCAGCAACTCCTGAAATCCTGCGCTCCGATCGGTACGAGCCAGCCGCCGTCCCCGAGTCGAGCGCAAATCTGCCGCGCGAGCGTGCGCGCCGATTCGTCGTCCTCGGCCACTCCGAGGGGCAGAATCGTCTCTTCCGTGAACGCGGCCACCCCCGCGGCGAGATCCGAGTGCAACGAGTCCAGAAACGCCTCGATGGGCGTGAGGTCCAACATCAGGCAGGCATCGAGTTGGGCATCCAGTGCAGTATCGAAGCGGGCATCAACCGAAATCCGGCTTGCGCTTCGCCACGAACGCCTCGTACGCCTCACGGAAATTCGGATCTTCCATACAGATCGCCTGCGCCCGGGCCTCGCCCTCGAGCGCGGCCGGGAAGTCCATGTCCGCCTCGGTGTTGAGGGACTGCTTCGTTACCGCGAGCGCGTACGAAGGACCTTGCGCAAGCTTTTCGGCAAAGGCTCGGGCGCGCGGAAGCGCCTCGCCATCCGCGACGACCCGATTGTAGAGCCCGATCCGATGGGCTTCCCGGGCATCGATGAAGTCTCCTGTCATCAAGAGCTCGGTCGCGCGCCCGAAGCCGATGATCCGCGGCAGGAGCCAGGAGGCGCCCATGTCCGCACCCGAAAGCCCGACCTTTGTGAACAGGTACGCGATCTTCGCCGACTCGGCGGCGATCCGCACGTCACAAGCCGTCGCGATCACCGCCCCGGCGCCCGCGACGGTCCCGTTCAGCGCGCCCACGACCGGCCGCCGGCATTCGCGGATCGCGAGGATCAGATCACAGGTCATGCGGGTGAAGTCGAGGAGTCCTTCCGCATCGCACTCGAACAGCGCGCCGATGATGTCCTCGACATCGCCTCCCGAGCAGAACGCCCGGCCTGCACCGGTGATCACGACCGCCCGAACCCCGGGCTCCCTGTCCAGAGCCCGGAAGGTGTTCCGGAGCTCGTCATACACCTCGAAGGTGAGCGCGTTGAGCCGCTCCGGCCGGTTGAGCGTGATGGTGGCGACCGAGGTCGCGTCGTCGTGCTCGTACAGAAAGGAAGCAGGTGAAAGGGCCACAATCTCCTCCGTCAGTCTACGTGGCCGTCCGCGCTTGCGGGGATCACGGCGGTGGCTTCGATCTCGACCTCTGCTTCGGGATCCACGAGCGCGCCCACCTCCACGAGTGCCATGGCGGGGTAGTGACGCCCCAGGTGCGCCCGGTAGACCTCGCCCAACTCCTTCAGCGTGGCGCGATACGCGCCCATATCGGTCACGTATATCGTGAGCCGTCCGATATGACGCGGCGCGCCACCGGCCTCCCGAACCACGGAGAGAACGGCGTCGAGCGCCGCGCCGAACTGACCTACGAAGTCGCTGGCGGCCCAGGAGCCATCCGCCCTCCGAGCGGTTTGCCCGGCGACGAACAGAACCCGGCCACCCGGAGACGCCAGGAGTCCGTGATTGAAGCCACGCGGTTCTTCGAGCGACTCGGGGTTGAAGATGTCGAAGCTCACCCCTGGAACCCTCCCCCGTCGATGAGGATCGCCTGACCGTTGATACTGCGCGCCGCCTCGCGGCACAGAGACACGACCATGTACGCTACCTCGTCCGGGGTGATGAGCCGCTTTTGGGGGCTGGTGGCGAGGATGGCCTCCAGGGCCTCCGCGTCGGACATGCCGGTCTTCTCCACGATGCCGGCGATCGACGCTTCGGTCATGGGCGTATCCACGTACCCGGGACAGACCGCGTTTACGGTCACCCCGCGCGCGGCGACCTCCGCGGCGGCCGAGCGCGTGAAGCCGACGACCGCGTGCTTCGACGCGCTGTAGGCCGAGATGTAGGCGGCACCGCCGACGCCGGCGACCGACGCGACGTTTACCACACGCCCCCACCCGCGCTCGACCATGCCCGGCAGGAAGGCCTGTGTACAGAGGAACGTCCCCGTCGCGTTGATCGTGAGGAGTCGATTCCACTCCTCCAGGGTCTGCCTGTGTACGGGGGAGGCGGACGCGACCCCCGCGTTGTTGACCAGGATGTCCACGTGCCCGAGACGTTCCGTCGCCTCCTCCGCGAGCGTGCCGATGCTCTCGGGGTCGCCCACATCACAGCGGATGCCCCATGCGTCCGTGCCCGCGCTACGGAGGGCCGTGGCAACCGCTTCGATCTCGGCCCCGCTCCGCGCCGCCACGACCACGGAACACCCCTCGTTCGCCAGCGCGCGCACGACGGTCGCCCCGATCCCACGGCCTCCACCCGTCACCACCGCCCCGCGGCCTTCGAGGCTCACGTTTCGAACTCCCCGCTCCAACCGATCGCCTCAAGCACCGCCTCCTCCAGAATCTCTCCCAGAATCGAGATCGTGGCTTCCCCCTCCACCGCTGTCGCCTGCGCCGGGTACCCGAAATACGCCCGCGGGCCACCGGCCTCCTGGAACGTGCGCTTCCCCTCTCCGATCGCCACGGAGAGGGAAGCCGGATTCGGCTCCAGCTCCTGGCGAACGTCTTCCCGCACCAGCTCCGGGGCACATGCCATCAAGATCGAGCCCTCGTACTGTCCCGCATGCGCCGCTCCGCTTCGAAACTCGTCGCCCAACCGCCCGCCCCACGGCCGCTTCGTCAAATCCGGGAATACGATCGTCATCAGGCCCCGGTCTCCGGCGGCCTCGCCGGCGGCGTGGAGCCCCGCAATGTGGTCGGGGTCGAGGTGCGCGTTCGCAAGCGCCAACGTCGCGATCCCGTGTCGGTGGAGGCTGGTCGCTACATCGACCACCAGTGCCGCGACCGTCTCGGCGCGAACCGATATCGTGCCCGGGAAGCCCGCCGCGAAGCCCGCGTGGGTATACGCGAGCCCGGGCAGAATCAGCGCATCCAGCCCACGCCGCGCGAGTCGCTCGGCTCCCGCCTCCGCCATCGCCGCGGCGATCAGGACGTCGGTCGACAACGGCAGGTGAGGACCGTGTGCCTCGGTCGCTCCGGTGGGGAGGATCGCCACGGTCCGCTCCCCGTTCAGGTCACGGACCTCTTCCCACGTCATCTCGGCAAGACGATGGATTGGCATCTGGCCTGCCGGCATCTCCCCTATGTTAGTAGGCCGCTGACGAACTTCAGCGGCCTGTCCGGTCTGGCGGTCGGTTGCCCCCCATTCTAGCCGGGGCGTAACATTCCGTCACCATGCCCGATGCCACATCTGATCCCGAGCCGGACCTGCCGCGCTTCACGCCTCCGGAACAGTTCAACATGGCGGACTACTTCCTAGACGACCGGGTGCGCGAGGGCCATGGGGATCGTCGCGCGATCCTGACCGACGCGGGCTCGCTCACCTATGCCGACGTGCAGACACTGGCCAACCTGTTCGGGGACCTCCTGCGGGATGCCGGGGTCCAGCCCGAGCAACGCGTGCTGATCGCGCTTCCGGACGGTCCCCAGTACGCCGCCGCCCTGTTCGGGACCCTCAAGATCGGGGCGGTCGTCGTGATGGTGAACCCGCACGCCAGGCCGGACGAGATCGAGTACTTCTACGGCTATACCCGCGCCGTGGCACTCTTCGTCGGCACAGAGTGCGCGGAGGCTTTCCAGCAGGTCGCGGCCGGGGCAGCCATGGCACCGCGGCACATCTTCGTGGCGGACACGCTCGACTTCGAGGAGTCGCTCGCCGGCTTCTCCCCCGAGTTGGCCAACTTTCCCACTCACCGCGATGACCCGGCGATATGGCTGTTCTCGGGCGGGACGACAGGTCGGCCAAAGGGGGTGGTGCAGACGCATACCGCTTTCGCGAACACGACGGAATGCTACGCGAAGGGGGTGATCGGATATCAAGAAGACGATGTGACGCTCTCCGTCCCCAAGCTCTTCTTCGGGTACGCGACGGGCTCGAACCTTCTCTTCCCGTTCGCGGTGGGCGCGACCGCCGCGCTCTTCCCGGACCGCTGTACGCCCGAGGTCCTGTTCGAGCGGATCGAGCGCTTTCGGCCCACGATCCTCGTGAACGTCCCGACCATGGTCAATCAGATGCTGGCGCACCCGGGCGCAGCCGAGCGCGACTTGTCGAGTCTTCGCGTAGCGACCTCGGCCGGCGAAGCGCTCCCCGCCGAGCTACACCGGCGTTGGCATGAGGCGTTCGGCATCGAGTTGCTCGACGGGCTGGGGACCGCGGAAATGTGGCACATCTTCCTCTCCAACCAACCCGGCGATGTCAGACCCGGCACGCTCGGCAAAGTGGTGCCCGGGTTCGAGGTGCGGGTGTGTGACGAGGAGGGCCGAGAGCTGCCGCACGGCGAGGTCGGGTGGTTGTGGGTGCGCGGGGACTCGCGCGCGATCGGTTACTGGCAGCAGATGGAGAAGAGCCGTGAAGCGTTTCGCGGCGAGTGGTACGTGTCGGGAGATATGCTCGTACGCGATGCGGATGGGTACTTCACGTACTGCGGCCGCGGCGATGACATGCTGAAGGTGAAGGGGAAATGGCTCTCCCCCAAGGAGGTGGAGGACTGCCTCCTCCAGCACCCTTTGGTCAAGGAGTGTGCGGTGATCGGCGCCCCCGACCGCGACGGCCTCACCAGCCCGCACGCCTTCGTGGTGCCTGATAGGCCGGCCGACGGCAGCGATGAGGATCTGGATCGGGACCTGAGGGCGTTCGTGGGAGAGCGCCTCCCGTCCTACAAGTGCCCACGCGACCTCACGCTCGCCGATGAGCTGCCGAGAACGCACCTGGGGAAGGTGGATCGAGGCGCGCTCCGGACGCTCGCGACGCACTCGTAGTCACCCCCCCCCCCGGTCTGTGCTCCACGTCGTCGATCAGACTCCGATCAGCGCGTTGTGACGTCGGCTTGCCGTCAGGCATCCTGCGCGGGTCCCGCCTGGAGCTCGTCCGACCCGCCTCGAGAGGCTGTCGAGGCGGTCATCCCTCAGTGGGTCATCGCGTACAGGATGAAGTTGACCGCCAGCTGATACGCGAAGGTCGAGCGCTCGATCGGGTAATAGGGCACTTCCGACCACTCCCACGCGTCACCCAGATCCGTGTTCCAGTTGATCACGACCATGAGCTCGCCGTCGTCGTCGAAGATGCCGAAGACACGCGGAACATATCCATCCCGCTCGTAGGTTGGGCAGCCCCGGCAAGCGTTGTTGACCGCCGGCACCTGGAGGATCTCGTCGATGTCGTAGAACTGGTGGAAGATGGGGTGATCCAGCGGGAGCTCCACGATGCCTCGATCCGGGAGCACGCGAGATATCTGGTACTCGAAGTTCTGCCACTCCCAGGTGCCCCAGAAGTCATCGATGACCAGAAAGCCACCGGCCTGTAGGTAGCCGCGGAGCCCCCGCACCTCCGCTTCCGTCAGATCCATGTACCCGACTTCGAGCGCGTACAGGAACGGGTAGCGGCGTAGCTCGGGGTCGTCCAGCCGGATGGGGTTCTCGCCTTCGAACAGGTGGAGGTGCTTGAGGAGACGTTGGATGATGAACAGGAATTGGCGGTCGGCTTTCGGGAAATCGGTCCGCCAGGCCTCTCTCCCGCGAAACCCGCGTCCGCCCGAGTACACGGCTCGGGTGAAGTAGAACTCGCGCCCGCGCTCCGGATAGATCCCCGCCGGGGGCGCCTGCTCCTGTGCCAGGCCCGTCTGTTCCCGCGCCGGGCCCGTCGGCCCCTGGGTCGCGGACGCTTGAGCGGAGGCCGTCCGGTCCTGGGCCAGAGCGATCCGGTCCGGGGCCGAGGCCGTCTGTACGGGGGCGCCGGCCGACGTGAGCCCGATGCTGGCACCCACGGCTGTCGCCGCGAGGAACGTGCGCTTCATGCGGTCTTCATCCGACTTCATCACATCGAGTCATGCTTGTCATAACATCGATGTACGCGCGAAGGCTCCCGACGTGCGCCTCACCGGGCACCGGGCCGCTCGAACACGATCTCGCCGCCGACGATCGTCATCAGCGCTTCGGTCTCCAGGATCTCGCCCGCGGGGATGGTCATGATGTCCTTCGAGAGAACCGTCAGGTCCGCGAGCTTGCCGGGCGTTATGGAGCCCAACACGTCCTCCTCGAAGCTGGCATAGGCTGCATCGAGCGTGTAGGACCTGAGCGCCTCGAGCCGTGTCAGGCGCTGTTCCGGATACCAGCCGCCGGGAGGGTTTCCGTCTGAATCCTGCCGCGCGACGGCCGCGTGGATCCCCATGAACGGGCTGAACGTGCGGGCGCCCTCGTCCGAGCTGCCCACGATCCGGATGCCCTCGTCGAGGAACGTCCGCCACGCGTACCCGCCCTTGATCCGCTCCGGGCCGACCCGCGCCTCGGCCCACGGCATGTCGAGCGTCGCGTGGATCCACTGGAAGGACGCGATCAAGCCCAGCTCCTCGAAGCGGGGAATGTCCTCGGGCGCAACGATCTGGGCGTGCTCGACGCGCATCCGGTGGTCCTCGACGGGGTTCTCCGCCAGCACGTCCTGCACGGCATCGAGCACGATGTGGTTTCCCCCGTCACCGATCGCATGCATCGCGGCCGTGAAGCCGTGGGTGAGCGACTGTCGCAGGATCGCGCGCAGGTCCTCGGGTGTGACGCGGACGATGCCCTGCGCGCCGGGCTCATCGCTGTACGGCTCGAGCATGACCGCACCGCGCGCTCCGAGCGCGCCGTCGATCGACATCTTCACGCTCCGCACGGTGAGGCGGTGGTCCCCCTCGGCGATGATCGGGCCCATAGAGGTGAGGCTGTCCAGGATCGCCCCCGGCTTCCAGATGCGGATCACCCCGTTGACCCGGAACGGGAAATCCCCTTCCGCGATCAACTCCCGGTAGGCCTCGACGGCCTCCAGACTGGTGCCGATGTCGTGCGTCCCCGTGAAGCCGTACGAGTGGGCGAGTCGGACGGACTTCTTGATCCGGTCCTCGAGGCTCTCGGTCTGCTGTGGCGGGATCACGTCGCGCACGATCCACTGCGCGTTCTCGATCAGGATCCCCGTGGGCTCGCCCGTCGTTGGATCGCGCTGGATCACGCCATCGGGCGGATCGGGGCGATCGGCCGTGATCCCGGCCGCCACGAGCGCCTTGCTGTTGAGCCAGCTGGCGTGACTGTGCATGCCGACGAGCGACACCGGATTGTCCGGGGCCACGAGGTCCAGCGCCGC
>JBDHHV010000115.1:0-16466 GCA_039589195.1 Gemmatimonadota bacterium
CGGCGACCGGCGAGTAACGAAGGAAGCGGCGCGGGAGCTGGCCGTCTACCTGCGACGCCGCGCCTGGCAGCTCATGGATGAGGCCGAGCGCCTCGAGGAGGCCACGATGCCAAACAGAAAGACCGGGGATGAGTAGGTGCTCGGGGCCAAAGTCAGGGTGAAGTAAGAAGGAGTAGGTACATGACCTGCCGACGCGGCCAAGGCTACATCTTCAGGCCCACCTACAGCTACAAAGGAGAGAAACGGCAGTCGAGGATCTGGTGGATCCAGTACTACATCGGGGGAAAGCGTTACAAGGAGTCCAGCAGCTCCACGAAACGCCAGGACGCCGCGCGGTTGCTGGCCCGACGACTACACGAGCGGGGCCGCGGTGTTCGGCGGCGAGAACTGGAGAAGGTCACCTTCGAGGAACTCGTGGCGTTGATCCTCGTCGACTACGAGAAGAATGCCCGGAGATCTACGGCACGCCTGAAGCAGTCACTGGCGCACCTCACCAAAGCTTTTGGAGGGTGGCGGGTAGTTCGGCTCACCGAGGACGTTGTCGACCAGTACGCAGCTAATCGGCTAAACGCGGGCGCGGCTCCAGCTACGGTCAACCGCGAACTGGCAGCCCTGCGACGAATGCTCAGGCTCGGCGTTCGGGCCAAGCTCGTCGGTGAGATCCCGACGTTTGTGCTGCTCAAGGAGGATAACGTCCGTGAGGGGTTCCTTGAGGATGGCGAGTTCGCAGCGCTTGAGGCTGAATTACCTGAGCACCTTAAGCCCCTCGCCCGGACGGCCCTCGTCACTGGCTGGCGACGCACCGAGCTGCTGGGGCTCCACTGGCAACACGTCGATTCTGAGGCGGGCTGGATTCGTATCGAGGGCTCCAAGACAAAGAACGCGGGGGCCCGCCAGTTTCCCTTGATCCCGCCTCTACGCGAGGCGCTCGAGCGACAGCAGATCAAGAAGATCGAGGTGGAACGGCGTACCGGCCGGATCGTGGACGCGGTGTTTTTCCACCACGACGACGGTCGACAGGTCAAAGAATTCAAGCGGGCCTGGAAGTCGGCCTGTCGACGAGCGGGCCTGCCGGGTTTGCTTTTCCACGATTTCCGGCGGACAGCCGTCCGCAACCTCCTACGCGCTGGCGTCTCAGAGACCGTGGCCATGAAGCTGACAGGCCATAAGACGCGGTCCGTCTTCCAGCGCTACGCCATCATGGACGAGACCATGCTCGCCGAGGCTGGCGATAAGCTGGCTAAGCTACACGGAGGGGCCAAGCCGGAGCGGAAGGTACTGCCCCTGGATCGGTAACAGCCCAAGAATAGCCCAAGAATCGCCCCGATTCAGCCAAACCGAACGAACACCGAAGTGCCGAGCCGTGGCGGAAGGATATATGAATTGGTGAGTTACAGAAATGACCGGGGTGGGGATCGAACCCACGACCTACGGATTAAAAGTCCGTTGCTCTGCCAACTGAGCTACCCGGTCTCGCGCTTGGGCGCGCGTGCAAGCTAAATGCCTTTCTCGGGGCGGACCAGCTTTCTCGCCCCGCTGCGCGTCGCGGATACGTCCTTCACGCCGAGCCGCGCACCCCGTGCGTTCAGAGCCGGTTGATAGTCGCCCGTATCTTCGAGGGTATCGAGCAGCACCTCTTCGACCCGAGAGAGAGGGATGCGATGGGCCCCTCGGTGCTCGCCGTGACGAAGCTCTCCCGCAAGACCCGGTCTGACTCGCGGGACGGAGGCTCCGGCCGAGACCGATCTGCCGGAATCGGCCGAGTGCGTCCAGCCGGTTCGCTCGGAGTTACGGGAGTGCGACGCGAGTTTCAGCTGAAAGTTTCAGCTGAAACTTTTTGAGGCGAAACGTCCCGTCCGGCCTTTGCGCTACGCGGGCGTTCTTCGCTTCACCCGGGGGCTGAACGGTCTCGTGCCTGACGTCGTGCGCCCTGACTTCGGCCTACGCCTCGATCGGCCGCACGTCGACCGTCGTGTCCTCCCGCACCACGACGATGTGCCCCGTCGGTACCCGGTCCCAGCCCGGATCCTCGCTGAGGCGTTCCGAGGACACGATTGCCGCCCCGCGGCCGCCATCGGGATCGACCATCACGCCGAGGCCACCCTCGCACTCGTAGCGTCTCCCCGTGTGGTAGTAGAGGCTCGGGGCCCGCCTGGGTACGTCGCTCTTGTAGCGCGACACGACCGCATTACGACCATCCGAGACGGCTAGATTCAGCTCCGAGTCGTCCTCGATGCCTGCGCTCTCCCGCATGTCCTCCACTTCCAGGATGGTCGTGGCCAGGGCCAATGCCATGCGCTCCGCCGGATCTTCTTCCTCCGCGTCCTGGTAGCGCTCGACGAACAGCCCGAACACGTGCTCTGAGTCGGTGGACCCTCCGATCAGGTCGAAGACCTCGTCGGATAGACGACCCAGCAGCCGGCGGCGGATCTTACGAAAGCCGCCGACGTGTCCGTTGTGCATGAACGCGAACGGCCCCCAGCAGAAGGGGTGGCAGTTCACCACGGTCACGGGCATGCCCGGGGTGGCCGCGCGGACATGCGCGAGGATGGCCGGGCTACGGGTTACACGCGCCAGGTGACGGAGGTTGTCGTTGTTCCATGCGGGGCGAAGCGAATGAAACAGCGCGGGCTCATTCGTCATATCGGGCACGTACCAGGCGATCCCGAACCCATCGCCGTTCAGCGGCTCTTCGCGCTCGCGGCTCTGGAAGCTCTGGTGGATGAGCGAGTTCGCGGGCTCGGTGACCAGCGACTTGAGCGTGATCTCCTCACCGCGGTAGAGGACGAATCGACACATGGCTCACCCTCTCAGTCTCATCCTCACGTGGACAGGCCGGCGAGATTCAAGGTGGCGCCGGGCGTCGGCCGCGCGGACCTACTCGACCCGCACCGGCGCGTAGCGGTACCCGAGCCAGCAGCCCAGCATCGCCGCTCCCCCCTGCACGAGCAGCGCGAGCGCGGTGGCGCGCACGGTGAGGGGCTCCCACGCCGACACCCCGGTCGTGAACCCACCGAGGACGATGTTCGAGAGAAACCACACGACGAAGCTCGTGCCCGCGATCGCACCCCCATGCAGGATCGGGGCAGCCGCCGTCCGGAAGCCCGCGAAAAAACCGCCGGTGCCGAAGCCGACTCCTACGCCGACGGAGACCCAGATCGCGTCCATGAGCTCGGACCGCCCGAGCAACCCGACACCCTCGAAGAACAGGAGGACGGCACTGGCGACCGCGACCGCGATGAACCACCCGGAGGCGACCCAGTACGTCTTCACGTTGGTGAGATGTTCCGTATGCACGATCTAATCCCTACAGGTCGAATTCGGTCTGCAACACACCGTGAAACGTACGGCGATGATGGGGTGTCGGCCCATAGTCGCGGATCGCCTTCATGTGACCCCGCGTCCGGTATCCCTTGTTCGAAGCCCAGCCGTATTCCGGGTAGCGCGGATCGAGGCGGCACATCAGCTCGTCCCGGACCACCTTCGCGAGGATCGAGGCACAGGCGATCGAGTGCGAGCGCCGGTCGCCCCCGACGATCGCGCGGTGGCGCCCGAACTCGGGAGCGGGCTTCCCGTCCACGAGCACGAGATCGGGCCGGAAGGGGAGTCGAGACACTGCACGTCGCATCGCGAGGATCGCGGCCGAGCGCACGTTCAAGCGCTCGATCTCGCGGGCTGACGCCGCCGCTACTCTATAGGCGAGACAATCGTCCCGGATCTGGATCGAGAGCTCCTGGCGTCGTTTGGGGGTGAGAAGCTTGCTGTCGGTCGCACCGTCGAATTGCTGATCGGGGTGAAGTGCGACGGCGGCGACGACGACCGGGCCGGCTACGGGACCGTACCCGACCTCGTCCACACCGACGATGTAGCGGTGACCCGACGACCAGCCGTCCTCCTCGTAGTCGAGCGGGGCGGTGTCGGGCACGGGGAGTAGCGGGCGGCTAGCGGGGCGACTCCTGGACTATTCGGCGGTCGCGTCGGCGGTCTCGGTTCGCTCCGTCGACTCGGCGGCCGTCGGCTCGACGGCGGCTTCCGCGACGTCCTCGACCGACTCGGCCACCGGCGTCTCGGTGGCGTCCATCGACTCGTCGGCGAGAGCCTCGCCCTCCGGCAGATCCGCAGACTCGGCCTCAGCGACGGCGGTCGGCGGCGCTACACCGGCTTCCATCGCCTTGCGCTCGGCGATCGACTCCTTGTCCAGCCACCACTTCCGCTCGCGCACGCGAGCTCGCTTGCCCTTGCGGGCGCGCAGGTAATAGAGCTTGGCCCGCCGCACATCTCCGCGCCGCACGACCTCGAGACCAGCGATCGTGGGCGAGTGGAGGGGGAAGATGCGCTCCACGCCCACCCCACCCGAGACGCGGCGCAGCGTGAACGTCGCATTGATTCCCGCGCCTCGTCGGGCGATGCAAACGCCCTCGAACGGCTGGATCCGTTCCTTCTGACCTTCGCGCACTCGCACGCGGACGCGCACGGTATCGCCCGGGGCGAACGCGGGCAGGTCGCTCCGCTTGTATGACTTCTCGATCTGTGCGATCCTCGGATCCATCCTCGTCCGTCCTTTCCAGCCTCGCCGGCCCGGCGCGCCGCACCCATGTTCAGCGCGCCGTATCCGAAGCCCGGAAATATAATCGGTTCAGGCCGGTTGCGGCAGCCCCGTGTTCCTACCTCGTCTGTGCGCCTACCTGGCGTCAGGGCAGAGCGCCTGTTATTCGGCGCCGAGGTCAAGCATTTCCGGTCGACGGGCCCGCGTCACCGATTCAGCGCGTGCGCGCCGCCACGCCTCGATCCGCGCGTGGTCGCCCGAGCGCAGCACCTCCGGCACCTCCATCCCGCGGTACTCGGCCGGCCGCGTGTACACGGGCGGCGCCAGCCAACCCTCGTAGAACGAATCGGTGGAGGCCGACTCGTGGTCGCTCATCGCGCCCGGCAGCAAACGCACGACGCTGTCGATGATCGCGAGCGCCGCCGGCTCACCCCCGCTGAGCACGTAATCGCCGATCGAGACCTCCTCGTCCACCAGCGCCTCGACCACGCGCTCGTCCACACCCTTGTAGTGCCCGCACAGGAGGGTGATTTCGTCCTCCAGCGCGTACCGTACCGCGGTCGCGTGATCGAACGGACGCCCGCGCGGTGTGAGGAGCACGACCGGCCCGCTCGGCGACAGTTCGTCAATCGCCTCGAAGAACGGCTCGGGCTTCATCACCATGCCCGCGCCTCCACCGAACGGCTCGTCATCCACGGTCCGGTGGCGGTCGTGCGTGAAGTCCCTCAGGTCGATCAACCGGTACTCCACGAGGTCCGCCGTCTCCGCCCGACCCGTGAGACCGAGCGAGAGCGGGGCCCGCAGATAGTCCGGGAAGATCGTCAGGACGTTTATTCGCACGGCGTCGCGCTCACAAATCCAACAGACCGTCGGGGACCGTCACTCGCAGAACCCCGGCCTCCAGGTCCACATCGGCCACGAACTCGCGACGGAATGGAATGAACTGGTCTCGCCCCTGGATCGTCACCGCGAGCAGCGGATCGGCCGGTCCCTCGTACACCTCGCGCACCGAGCCCAGATCGCGGCCTTCCTCGTCCTCCACGCGCAAGCCGACGAGGTCGTGGAGGAAGTACTCATCGTCGGCCAGTGCCGGGAGCTCCTCGAGGGCCACGGCGAGCTGCACGCCACGGAAGCGCTCGGCCGACGTGCGATCCGCGATCTCCTCGCTCAGCATGCGCCAAACGGCACCATGCGGAGCCGCTTCCACGATCGTCAGGACGGCAGGCAACCCCGTCGGCGACCCGACGAGCCGGAGCACCCGCCCCGGCGTGAACAGCTCCTCCGCGTGATCGGTCTCGAGCTTGAGGAGGAGTCCGCCGTTGATCCCGTGCGGCCGTGTGACCCGAGCCACGACCACGGGCTCGGTAGACACGGTGGCTTACTCCTTGTCCTCGGCCTCCTCGGCCTCGTCCGTCTCCGCGCCCTCGGCTTCTTCGGCCGCGTCCTCCGCCTCGGCCACGACTTCCTCTACCTCGGCTTCCGCCGTCACCGCAGCTTCCTCGACCGCCTCTTCCGCGTCCTCGGCGGCAGCCTCCACCGCTTCTACGAGCTCCTCAGGCGCGTCCCCGGCCTCCTCGACGGCTTCGTCGGCAGCCGCAGCCTCTTCGGCGGCCTCGGGCTCAGCGGCGGCCTCGGGCTCAGCGCCAGCCTCGGGCTCAGCGGCGGCTTCGGGCTCAGCGCCAGCCTCGGGCTCAGCGGCGGCCTCGGGCTCAGCGGCGGCCTCGGGCTCAGCGGCAGCCTCGGGCTCAGCGGCAGCCTCGGGCTCAGCGGCAGCCTCGGGCTCCGGCATCACCTCCTTCGCGACCGCGGCCGCGGCGCTCACCTTCGGCGCCTTGTCGACCGGAGGCGGGCGCTCCGACGTGCCCTGTTGACCCGGCGGCGGCCCCAGGAAGACCATGGGGTCCTCGAGCGTCTCGGGGGTCACCCCATCGTGAAATTGCTTCCACACCCCCGTCTGTCGCAGCAGCGACCGCACCGTGTCGCTCGGCTCCGCGCCTTCGCGCAGCCAGTACAGCGTACGCGCCGCGTCCAGACGAACCAGGGAAGGCTTGGTACGCGGGTTGTAGATGCCGAGCCGTTCGATCGACATCCCCGACGTCCCCTGGCGGGTATCGGTCACCACGATCCGGAACGACGCCTTCTTCTTCGCGCCGACCCGCTTCAATCTGATATTCGCTGCCATCTCACGTCCTGTCTTATGCGTCCTGTCCCTCAGCCGAGCAGCCGGCCGAGGTCGCCCGGATCCCCGCCCTGCATCAGCGGGGCGAGCTTGCCCATGTTCTTCATCATCTTCCGCATTTCCTTGAACTGCTTGAGCAGCCGGTTCACCTCCTGCACCGGCCGTCCAGATCCTCGCGCGATCCTCGCGCGTCGGGACCCGTTCAGGATCTGCGGGCGCTTTCGCTCCTCCGGCGTCATCGAAAGGATGATCGCCTCTATGTGACGGACCCGCCTCGGGTCGATCTCCACGTCGTCCAGCATGCTGGACTTGATGCCCGGGACCATCTTCAGGAGCCCCTTCAGCGGTCCCATCTTCTGTAGCTGCTGCACGGAGCGGAGGAAGTCCTCGAGGTCGAACTCGCCTCGTTTGATCAGCCGCTCCTCCAGCCGCGCCGTCTCCTCGAGGTCCATCGTCTGTTGAGCCCGCTCGACGAGCCCCACGATGTCCCCCATCTGGAGGATCCGTCCGGCCATGCGCTGCGCGTCGAACGCGGTCAGGTCTTCGGGCCGCTCGCCGGTTCCGACGAACCGGATCGGAATCCCGAGGACCCCGAAGATCGACAGCGCGGCACCACCACGCGCATCACCGTCCATCTTGGTGAGGATCACACCGGTGAGCCCCACCGTGTCGTGGAAGCCCTCGGCGATCCGCACCGCCTCCTGCCCCGTCATGCCGTCGGCGACCAGGAGCACCTCGTGCGGCGTGACGGCCTCCCGCACCGCCCGCAGCTCGCCCATGAGCTTCTCATCCACCTGTAGCCGCCCTGCCATATCCAGCAGCAGGTGGCTCGCCCCGCCGGTGCGCGCTTCGTTCACCGCCGAGGCGGCGAGCGTCGGCATGTGCTCGCCCTGCGGCTCGGCGATCAGCGGAACGTCGACCACCGCCGCCAACGTCTTCAACTGTGCGGCGGCCGCGGGCCGGTACGGGTCGCACGCGGCGAGTACCGGGCGTCCACCCTCGTGCTTGATCCGCCGGGCCAGCTTCGCCGCCGTCGTGGTCTTCCCCGAGCCCTGCAAGCCCACCAACATGAGCACGGTCGGCGGCACGGTGGCTTCGGCCACCGGCGTCGCCTCGCTCCCCAGCAGCTCGACCAGCTCGTCGTGCACGATCTTGACGATCTGGTCGCCCGGGTGGACCGACTTGAGCACGCCCTCGCCAAGCGCCCGCTCCTCGACCCGACTCAGGAAATCGCGCGCGACCTGGTAGTTGACGTCGGCTTCAAGGAGGGCCCGGCGAACCTCGCGCAGCCCTTCCTTCAGCATCTTTTCCGTGATCACGCCGCGCTGGCGGAGTTGCCCCAGCACGCCGTCGAGTCGGTCGCTAAGCCGCTCGAACATCCTTCATCTCGAAAGAAACGCCCTCCTCGTGGAGGGACGCGTTTGTCAGGGAGAACGCCCGGGAATACGAACGACGCGAATCCGGGAGGCCCGGTCGCGCCGTTTCAAGACCGTGCGCCGTCTCAGCGCGGCCCGAATCGCTTCGAGCCGGCGCCCCGCCGAACCCGACGGAACCGCGAAGTCTAGCCCGTTTCCAGGGTCGAAGCAACGCCCTCACGGGCTGCGGCCACCCCTCCGGGGGGCACGCGAATGATCTCGCGTCGAGCCGCTCCGATGGAAATGTAGCGGATCTGGACATCGACCGACGCCTCGAGGCGGGCGAGATACCCCTTCGCCGCCGGGGGAAGCTCGTCCCAGCTACGGCAATCTCTCGTGGGTGTCTGCCAGCCGAGGTGCGTCTCGTACTCGGGGGTGACCCGCTCGAGGAGGTCCGATGAGTCCGGGAAGCGGGTGATCGTGTGGCCATCGAGCCGGTACGCGGTCGCGAGCCGCAACTCCTCGAACTCATCGAGGACATCCAGCTTCGTCACGGCCAACGAGGTGAGGCCGTTCACGCCCGCCGCATGGCCCACGACCATGGCGTCGAACCAACCCGGTCGCCGTGGACGGCCGGTCGTGGCCCCGTATTCGCCTCCGAGCTGGCGCAGACGGTCGGCCTCCGGCTCCGCCAGCTCGGTAGGGAGCGGTCCGTTGCCGACCCGGGTCGTGTACGCTTTGACGATCCCCAGCACCTCATCGATCAGCGTGGGCCCGATCCCGACCCCCGCCGCGGCCCCGCCGGCCGTGGTGGAAGAAGAGGTCACGAACGGGTACGTCCCGTGGTCGATATCCAGAAGCGAGCCCTGGGCACCCTCCAGCAGCACCCGACCACCCGCCGCGAGGCTCCTGCGAATCTCGTCACCCGCATCCGCGGATAGCGCCAGGACCTCGTCTCGGATGTCATCCAGCCTGGCCAGCACCTCGTCGGTCCCGATGCGCCGCGTCGAGCCCAGTTGTTCCAGGGTCGTGTTCGCAGCCTGCGCTCCGGCCTCCACGATCGCGCGCGTTCGGTCGTAGTCCCGCAGGTCGGCGACCCGCAGCCCCATACGGGCCACCTTGTCGCGGTACGCGGGCCCGATCCCGCGCCCGGTGGTGCCGATGGCCTCCGTCCCCAGGCCTTCCTCATGCGCTTCGTCGAGAAGCTGATGGTACGGGAGGACGAGGTGCGCGCGGTGACTGATCCCGAGGCGGTCGTCGAGCTCGACGCCCCGCGCCTGCAGGTGGGAGATCTCCTCGGAGAGCGTCCAGGGGTCCACCACGACCCCGTTCCCGAGCAGGCAACGCACGTTCGGGTACAGGATGCCGGAGGGCACGAGGTGGAGGATGAACTCCTCACCCGCGACGCGGACGGTGTGCCCGGCGTTCGCGCCCCCCTGGAAGCGGGCGACGATCGTAGCCTGCTCCGCCAGTACATCGACGAGCTTGCCCTTGCCCTCGTCTCCCCATTGGGCGCCCACGACTGCGACGCAGCGGACGGTATCGCTGAACACGTGAACCTTTTTCCTTCCGCCAGGGTTTGGCAGCCGCCTCCTAGAGGAGCCCGGCCCGCTCCAGTACGGCTTCGAGCTCACGGAGCTTCTTGTCGTTGAGCGGCAGGAGCGGGGAGCGAGGTTCTCCCCCTGCCAGACCGAGGCGGTCCAGGGCCGCCTTCACGCCGGGAACGCCCAGGCCCGCGACCACGCCCTTGTGGAGCGGTCCGACGCTCTCCTGGATCCGGCCGGCGCGGGCCGTGTCACCCTCTGCCCAGGCCGAGAGCAGCTCGCACACGGGGCCGGTGGCCATCAGCCCTACCCCTACGATCCCGCCCACGGCGCCCAGCTCGAGCGCAGGATAAAGCAGCGCGCCCGATCCCACCAGGACAACGGCGTGCCCCTCGCACGCTTCGGCCAGCGCGCCCAGGTTCTTCAGGTCCCCCGATGAGTCCTTGATCCCCACGATGTTGTCGTGCTGGACGAGGCGGGCCACGAGCTCGGGCTCGAGGTGGACGGGGGCGAATACCGGGATGTTGTACAGGATCACGGGAACGGGCGACGCATCCGCGACGGCCAGGAAGTGCTCCCGCAGCGCCGCCGCGCTCATCGCGGGACGGTAGTACGCGGGGGGCCTCACCAGTACCGCTTCGGCTCCGCGCGCTGCGCTTTCCGCCGTCAGCGAGATGACGGCGGCGGTCGACTCCGCACCGGTTCCCGCGATGACCTGGCGCTCCCCCGCCAACGCGCGCGTCGTCTCGACGAGTTGAAGGTGCTCATGCCGCTCCAGAAGGGGAGCCTCACCCGTCGAGCCCGCGGCTACGATCCCCGCGATGGGGTGTGCGAGCCACGCACGGAGGTTTGCCTCGTAGGATGGAAGATCCACACCCCCCGCTGACGCGAAGGGCGTGGTAACCGGAAGGTAGATGCCTTCTAGATCTAGCTTCAGAGGCGGTAAGTCTCGCTGCCGCTGCCGACCGTGAGCTCGTCTTCTTTGGAAGCCTCGGGATTGGTCTCTTTGAGCGTCTTCATGCGCAGCTCGAAGTCGCTCGGGCTGGAGGCCATCGCGAGTCCCGTCTCGTACGAGACCACGCCCTCCTCGACCAGATCCATCAGGTGCTGGTCGAACGTCTGCATCCCGTATTGCTCCCGCCCGTTCTGCATCAACTCGATGATCTCGTGCTTCGTTTCACCGCGCAAGATGCAGTCACGAACGGCCGGTGTATTTCGCATCACCTCGATGGCCGGCACGCTCCCGCCTCCGTCAGCCGTGCGTACGAGGCGCTGCGAGATGATGGCGCGCAGCGTGTCCGCGACGCGGAACCGGACCAGCTCCTCGTGCTGGTCGGGGAACATGCCGAAGAGGTGCTTGAGCGCACCCGTAGTGGTTGGCGCGTGCATCGTGGAGACTACGAGGTGACCGGTCTCGGCTGCTTCCACCGCCGTCTCGGTGGTAATCAGGTCGCGCATCTCACCGATCAGGATGATGTCGGGGTCCTGACGCAGCGCCTGGCGCAGCCCGCGCTTGAACGACTCCGTATCGCTCCCGATCTCGCGCTGGGTAATCGTGCTCAGGTGGTTGTCGTGCCAGTACTCGATCGGATCCTCGAGCGTGACGATGTGCTTCTTCCGGTTGTGGTTGACCCAGCTGATCATGGCCGCCTGCGTGGTGCTCTTCCCCACGCCGGTGGCGCCGGTCACGAGCACCATCCCGTGCGGCTCGTCGGCGACTTCGGCCAGGATCGATGGCAGGTTCAGCTCTTCGAGCGTGGGTACCCGCCACGGGATCGTCCGCAGGACCACCCCGAAGGAGCCCCGCTCCTGCAGGATGTTCACTCGAAAGCGAGCCAGGTCCTGGAGCTCCCACGCGAAGTCCAGATCCCAGATTTCGTCGATGCGGCGCCGAAAGGTCTCGTTGGGGAGCAGCGTCATGGCGATCTGGCGCGTCTCCTCGGGCGTGAACGGCGTCTCGGAGAGGGCGATCAGATCGCCGTGGATGCGGGCCCTGAAGACGTCGCGCGCCTTGAAGTGGATCGACTGGGCGCCCCTGGGCGCCCCGGGCGACCGCAGCCCGGATGAGGCGTTCCATGAGCTCCATTAGTAGCCCCGCTCCTTGTCCACCTGGTTCTCCAGCTCCTCTCCGGCCAGATAGCGACGAATGTTGCGGACGATAAGGTCCGTCTGTCGCTCCCAGAACCGCCCGGAGGTCCCGCTCACGTGCGGCGTGACCAGGACGTTCTCCAGCGCCCAAAACGGGTGATCCGCCGGAAGCGGCTCGAGCTGGAAGACATCCAATGCTGCTCCGCGCAATCGCCGTTCCGTGAGCGCCTGGAGGAGCGCCTGTTCATCCAAGATGGAGCCGCGCGACAGGTTCAGGAGCACGGTTCCGGTTCGCATTAGTGCAAGTTGTTGCGCACCAATTAGTTGAGTCGTCTCCGGCGTGTCGGGGACCGTGATGGCGACGAAATCGCACTCGCGGAGCAGCTCGGGCAGCCCCTCGGGCCCGTCGAGGCGTTCCAGCTCGGGTGGGAGGGGCAAACCGCCAAGGGTGCGTCGAATTGCCCGAACCCGCATTCCGAGCACGCTCGCGCGGCGCCCGAGCGCCGAACCGATTCTCCCGTATCCCACGATCCCCAGGACTCGACCGGAGAGCTCGTGCAGCGGGCTGTGGACGCCCGCGAGCCTCGCGTGCTCCCAACGTCTCTCGGCCCGCGCCGCGGCCGCTATGTCGAGACCCCGGCTGAAGTACAGGATCATGGCGAGCGCGTGCTCGGCCATCGGCTCCGCGTAGATGCCGCCCGAGTTCGTGAACAGCACATCGCTGTCCCGCATCTCGTCGAACAACGACGCGCCTACACCGGCGGCGGCGGAGTGCACCCAGCGGAGCCGGCGCCCCGCGAGAAACGGCTCGCGCCGGATTCCGAATCCGCAGAACACTTCGGCTTCGCCGATCCGTTCGAGCAGCTCCGCCGGCGCCGTCGGGGCCCCATCGCCGGTCGCGCTCATGGGCTCGTCCACGGTCCGCACCTCCCACTCGTCCCCGAGCGCGGCCCGGATGCGCTCGACGGACTCGGCCGGGATCGACCACTGCGGGACGTCGGGAGCGTGCATCCAGATCAGGAACCGGCGCGGTGTCATCGGCCTGCGGCTCGTCCGTGCGGGGCTATGGACGCCGTGTCATCGATGGGGGCGCGTCTGGTATCAGTCGACCTTCGCGCTTCGCACGCGAGGCTCGCCGAACAAGCGCTCCAGAAGTTGGTCGCGCGCCGCACGCGTGCCACTCACCCGATAGCCCACCGTGAGAGCCTCGCCATCCCGCTCGAGCAGGAGGCGTGTGGAATGGAACCCCAGCTCGGCGAGGGAATCCTCGACCAACTCCGGCGCCACATCGGGACCCTCGAGCGTGACAACGAGCGTGTTTAGCGTGCGGTCCGGGAAGAACCGGCCCTCGATCCACCCCAGGACCACGAGCGTCACGACGACGAGGATAGCGGCGCCCGCCGCGACCACGTAAGCGCGCAACCCGACCGTCATGCCGATCGCCGCCGCGACCCACATGGAGGCTGCGGTGGTGAGACCGACCACGTTCCCGCGGTACACCAGGATCGTCCCGGCACCGATGAAGCCGATCCCCGACACGATCTGAGCGGCAATGCGGGCCGGGTCCGCGCGCACCAGGTCGTGGACCTGGAAGGTGGCCGCGCGCAGCGAAGCTTCGGTGAGAAGCTCGGCCCCCACACAGATCAGCATGATCGTGCGCAGTCCGGCGGGCTTGCGGGAGCGCTCTCGCTCGAGACCCACCGCAGCCCCCAGAACGAGCGCGAGCAGCAGACGGCCCAACACGTCGATTTGCATCGACGGTGGAAGCGCGTCGAACAGCTCCCTAAGACTCTGGATCACCGAACCATGCTCCTCGACACGACACCTCAGCCGGCCGTATCAGCCGCAGGACGCTTGAGACCCATCCGCTCGCACACGTCGGCGATCGTCTCGCGAGCGATCAGCCGACTGCTGCGGGCCCCCTCTTCGAGGATCTCGTACACCTGGTCGGGCTTCGCGCGCAACTCATCGGCTCGCTCGCGGATCGGGGCGAGCCCCTCGGCCAGGTTATCGGCGAGCCTGCGCTTGCAATCCACGCACCCCAGCGTCGCCGTCTGACAGCGGATCTCGATCTCGTCGCGCTCGGCAGGCTCGGAAAAGAACCCGTGCAGAGCGAAGATGTTGCACACATGCGGATTGCCGGGGTCGTTCTTTCGGACACGCGCCGGATCGGTGACCGCGGTCGCGACCGTCCGCCGCAGCTCGTCGGGCGACGCGAGGATCGGGATTACGTTGTCACGCGACTTCGACATCTTCGTCACGCCGTCCAGTCCTCGAACCCGACGCCCGGGGCCGATGAGCGGTTGCGGCTCGGGGAAGTATTCCCCGAAGCGCGCGTTCCACCGACGTGCGATCTCGCGCGTGAGCTCCAGATGTTGCCGCTGATCCTCGCCCACGGGCACCAGCCCGGCCCGATAGAGCAGGATGTCGGCGGCCTGGAGCACCGGATAGTTGAGCAGCCCGGCGTTCACGGACTCGAGACCCTGGGACTTGTCCTTGAATTGCGTCATCCGCTGCAGGTCGCCGAGCGGTGTCACCGTGTTGAACAGCCAGGCGAGCTCCGTGTGCTCGGGCACGTCGGACTGCACGAAGATCGTGCACCGCTCCGGATCGAGTCCGCTGGCGATCAGCGACACGGCCAGGTCGAAGATCCGATCCGGCATCTCGCCCACGTCGTACGACGCGGTGATGGCGTGTAGATCCACGAGGCAGTAGATGCACTCGTACTCGTCCAACAGCGCGACCCAGTTCTGGATCGCGCCCAGATAATTGCCGAGATGTGCCTCACCGGTCGGCTGAATGCCGCTGAAGACGCGCTTGCGCTGGCTCATCATGCGCGTAGTATCGCCCCACGCGCGCGCCCGCGCGACCCCCGTCGAACGTGGGCCAAGCCCCTTTGGCAGGCCGCTGAGAAACTCTCGCGGTCTGCTGGATTACCTTGCCAGGGAGAGCGCTCCGAATGAGCCTGGACACTCAGCTGGTCGATGCGGCGCTCACGGCCGCTCGCGAGGCGGCGGCACTCCACCGCGGCGAGGTGGGCCGGCTCGACCGCTCCGAATGGTCTGAAAAGGGGACTGCGGATTTCGTGACCGAGGTGGATCGGGAGGCGGAGCGCCGGATCATCAGGCACCTGAGCGCGCGGTTCCCCGAGCACGCCTTCCTCGCCGAGGAGGGCACGCACACCGAGGATGACGCGAATGCCGGCGAGGGCGCGCGAGCCGACGCTGGCACGGGAGCCGACGCGAGCACGGAAGCCGGCCAGGGCACCCAAGGCCGCGCACATCCGATCCGCTGGATCATCGACCCGCTCGACGGGACGACGAACTGGCTCCACGACTACCCGGAGTACGCGGTCTCGATCGCGGCCTTCGACGACGAGGGCTTGCGCGTCGGTGTCGTGGTCAATTCGTCGACGGGCGATGAGTTCGACGCGATCCGCGGTGGCGGGAGCCGCCGAAACGGCGAGCCCATCCATACCTCGGAGCTCGACGATCTCCGGCTCGGACTGATCGGCACGGGCTTCCCGTTCAAGCAGCGCGAGCTCCTGCCACGGTACCTCCGATCGCTCGGAGACGTGCTCGGTCACTCTTCGGGCGTACGTCGGGCCGGGGCCGCGGCCCTGGACCTGTGCGCGCTGGCGATGGGCCGGCTCGACGCGTTCTGGGAGCTCTGGCTCATGCCGTGGGACGTGGCGGCCGGCGCGCTGATCGTGCTAGAGGCGGGTGGAGTGTTCGAGCCTCTCCACATCGTGGACGACCCGCTGGTGCGCGCGGCCGGGAGGGAGGGTGCCCGGTTCGTTCGCTCCTGCTCGGGTCGTGTGGAGGGCGGAGCCCCGGGCGGCGGCGCCTATATCGCGGCCAACCGTCACCTGCTCCCTGCCCTGCGAGAGGTCCTCGGCGCCGTGGCCCCCGCGGCAGAGACCTCGGAGGCATAGGCCCCCGAGACAGAGACCCCTGCGCGCGACCCGCCAGGGTTCTTCAGCAGCCTCCTAGCTTCGAGGCGGTCGTCCGGTGGCTTCGGTCACGAGGGCATCCGCGAGGGCCTGAAGCGGGTCCAGCCACGGCAGCGCCGGGGCGTGGTGTGACAGGACGAGCGAGATCTCGGTGCACCCCGCGATCAGACAGGTCGCACCCCGCCCGGAGAGGTCTTCGACCGCCTTCTCGAGCTTCTCCGCGCAGCCTCCGGACACGTGTCGGATCTTCACCTCGTCGATGACGCCCATCACGATCGCTTGCGCGTCGCTGCCGGGCTCGGCCGCGATCAGACCGTGACGCTCGAGGGCATCTCTGTAGAGGCCGGCCGCGAGCGTCCCATCCGTGGCCAGAAGTCCGACCGCGGCCCGCTCGCCGAAGCGCGCGCGCGCCCGCGTCGCGGCCTCATCCACCATGTCGGTCACGGGCACGGTCACGCTCGCGCGAATGTCGGCCAGAAAGGCGTGTGCGGTGTTGCACGGGATGCCGATGAGCTCGGCGCCGGCCCGTTCCAGGTTGCGGGCGGTCTCGCACAGCGCGTCTCGGGTGGGCGCCGTGTCGCCGGATCGGAGCGCCTCGGTGCGGTCCGGGATCTTGGGGTTATTGTCGACGAGGATGTGCAGGTGGTCCTGCTCGCGCGTCACAGGCGTGGCCCGAACGACCCTGACGAACAGATCGGCGGTGGACATGGGGCCCATTCCACCCAGGACCCCGACCACCTTCTGTGGCATGGCTCCGAGCTGCGCCATGCTGCGTGGACCGGCCGGTGACGGTTACTCGGAG
>JBDHHV010000116.1:0-11627 GCA_039589195.1 Gemmatimonadota bacterium
GCGTCAGCTCGCAGGAGAGGACCTCGATTGGAACCCTTCGATCCCGCTGCGTGATGACATCAGCACCGACGAGATCACTCCGGGGTGGGTCTGTTACCACTACGACGAGAAGCTCGGTCAGTATCCGTACGTGGGCCTCCAGTGCGGCGGGCAGCTCCCGATAGGGAAGGGCGACATCGCCGGGGGAGGCTTCGTGGCGTCGGTGTCCGGATTGCGCCGCGGAAAAGGCTCCAGCCGCGAGGCCGCGCCGTACGCCGAGCGGGCCGCGGGGATACGCGTCGTGATAGCCGAGAACATCGAGCGAATCTACGGTGAGAACTGCGCGAATCTGGGCATACTCGCGTCTACCGACTTCTCGCTGATCGACGCGATCCGAAACGGGGAGGAGATCCCCCTCGAGGCGTTCATCGGCGACGCCAGTCCGATCCAGCGGGATATCATCGAGTACGGCGGCCTGCTCGAATACGCCACGGCGCGGTTGCAGGGTCTGGTTCGCGAGCCGGGAATCGCGACATCGCCGGACCGTCCGCAAACCACCGCGGAGAAGATCCTCGCGAGACATTGGGTACGGCAGTTGGCCGGGGACGAGATCGGGGTTCCGGCGGTAGCCCCGGGTGACAGCGGCTTCGTGAGGACGGATCTACGCTTCTCGCACGAGTACGTCACGCCGATGGCCTCCACGTTCTGGGAGGATTTCGCCGGCGATGCGGGTCTCAACGACCCTGGCAGCATCTTGTTCTTCCGCGACCACCTCGCGTTCCTGGATCAAGTGATCACCGAAGAGCGGGTGCAGCTCGGTTTGCTCGATGCGGCGCACGCGCTGCACGACAGACAGCGTGAGTTCGCCAACGAAAAGGGGATCAAGCTGCATGGCGAGCTGCCGGATCGGGTCGGAAGCGAAGCGATCTGCCACGTGATGATGCAGGACCGGTACGCCTTGCCCGGCCAGGTCGTCGTCGGGAGCGACTCGCACACGCCGCACTCCGGCTCCCTCGGGTGCGTTGCGTTCGGCGTCGGTACGTCCGCGATCGTGAACGCGTGGGCCACCAAGGACGTGCGGCTGGAGGTACCTCAGTCGATTCTCGTACACGTGACCGGCCGGCTGCCCGAGAGCGTCACCGCAAAGGACTTGATGCTCGAGGTGCTGCGGCACCCGGTGGTAAAGAGCGGAGAGGCAATCGCCCGGATCATCGAGTACGCCGGAGAGGGCGTGCGAGCCCTCGGGATCGACGAACGCGCGACGCTCACGAACATGGCAGCCGAGGTGGGAGGTTTCACGGGGATCGTGGCCCCCGACGATACGACGGTCGCGTGGTTGGCGGCCCGCCGGGGTCTCGACCCGGCCGAGCTCCAGGCCACGATCGAAGGTCTGGAGAGCGATGAAGGCGCGGAGTACGCCGCGACACTTGAGATCGACGCCTCCGAGATGGAACCGATGGTCGCCACGCCGGGTGACCCCGGCAACGGTATCGCGATCTCGCAGCTCGAGGGGGAAGTCCCGCTCGATATCGTGTTCATCGGGTCGTGCACGGGGGCGAAGCGCACCGATTTCGACCTGTACGCTCGCGTCGCGTCCGAGGCCCTCGCACAGGGGGAGACGGTTGCCGAGGGGGTTCGGTGCATCGCGCAGTACGGCTCGATCGACGTGGAGGCGTACTGCCGGGAGAAGGGATACGAGCGGCTTCTGGAGGATGCGGGGTTCGAGGTCTTGGCGCCCGGGTGCGGGGCCTGCATCAACGCGGGACCGGGCGTAAGCACATCGCCCGATCAGGTGACGATCAGCTCGATCAACCGGAATTTCCCGGGCCGGAGCGGGCCGGGCAAAGTGTACCTGGCCAGCCCGCTCACGTGCATGGCGTCGGCGTTCGCAGGGCGAATCGTAGAGTACCGATCGGCTGCTCCCGCGACCGTGTAGACCCGCCGCTAGGCGCGTGGGCAACCCACCGGGACCCCACGCGGGGTCCGGCCGCCCCTGCGGACCCGGGTTAGTGAATGTCCACGCAGGGGTCGCCGAGCACGTCCGATCGGGGCTCGATCCCGAGACCGGGTTCGGCGGAGGCCGACATACGTCCGCCCCGCCTCCGGGGTGCGCCCGCCGCCGTGCTGACGCTCACGTAGCTGTTGAAGTCTGTGGCCGTGAACAGGAACTCGGTGGGCGTGCTGTGGGCGAGGTGCGCGATGGCGGCGGTCGTGACATCGCCGCCCCAGGAGTCCTCGAGAGTCATCGCCAGTCCGAGCGTGACGCACAGATCGCGCGCCTGCCGGGCCTTCGTGAGCCCGCCGAACTTGCTGATCTTGATGTTGACCACGTCCATGGCCAGGTCGGCGTGCGCACGCAGGAGCGAGGGCACGTCGATGATGCTCTCGTCGAGCACGAACGGGTGGTCGGTGTGGTGCCGCCGTACGGACAGACACTCTTCATAGCTCGAGCAGGGTTGCTCGATGTACACGTCGACATCTCTGACCGAGCGCACCACCCTCGCCGCCTGGTGCCGCAGCCAACCGGTGTTGGCGTCGGCCACGAGGACGTCGCCGGGCTCCAGCACCCGCGAAACCGCGCGAATCCGCTCGACGTCCTCGGCCGGTTCCGAGCCGACCTTGAGCTGGAACCTGCGGTAGCCCTCCTCCCGGTACCCCGCGACCCTTCCCGCCATCTCATCGGGTGACTCCTGTGAGATGGCGCGGTAGAGGATGAAGTCATCGCCGTAACGCCCGCCCAGCAGCGCGCAAACCGGAAGCCCCGTCACTTTGCCGAGAATGTCCCAGCACGCCATGTCCACGGGCGATTTTACATATGGGTGGCCCTTTAGGGCCGCATCCATGCGCCGGTTCAGCCGTGCCAGGTGTGTGGGGTCTTCCCCGATGAGGTGCGGGGCGAGCTCCTCGAGCCCGGCCCGGACCCCGGCGCCGTACGCCGGCAAGTAGAACGGGCCGAGAGGACATACCTCTCCCCAACCCTCGACGCCGGTATCGGTCTGGACCCGCACGATCGTGCTGTCGAATACGGAGACGGACTTGCCGCCTGACCAGTTGTAGCTGCCCTCGTGCAGCGGCAGGTCGACACGATAGGCGGTGATGCGCGAAATTCTCATCGGAGTGTCGGCCGAAGTACGCTCATGGCCCGGACATCAGCTCTCGAGAAGCGGCTCCACCCGCACGGGGCAGACCTTGAGCTCGGCGGTGTGCGTGATCGGGTCGTATCCGCCACCGGTCAGGACGTTCACGGGGACGTCCGCGAAGCTGAAGCTGGCGAACACGGTGCCTCGCGGTGAGCGGTCGGTGGCCAGAACGCGAATCTGCACCACGCCGCGCGGGCTCTTCACGGTCGCCAGGCCGCCATCCTCGAGCCCCCACGCATCCACATCTGCCGGGTTCACCTCCAGTTCTTCCTCGGAGAGCAGATACTCGATGCCCGCCGCGCGCCCCGTCTGGGTGCGGGTGTGATACGAGGCCAACCGGCGTCCCGTGGTGAGCCACACGGGAAACTCGTCGCTGATCGTCTCCGCGGGATCCCGGTAACGGATCAGCTTGAAGAGGCCGCGGCCGATCGGGAACTCGGTCTCGTGCAGTCTCGGGGTCCCCGGGTGGTCCTTGCTCGGGACGGGCCACTGGTACTCGCTGTTCTCGATGCGATCCCAGTCCAGCCCCTGGTAGATGGGAGAAAGCTCGCACAACTCGTTGAATACATCTTTCGCGGATCCGAACTCGAACCCCGCGCAGCCCATCCGCTTCGCGATCTCGGATACGATCCACCAGTCCGGCTTGGCATCCCCAGGCGGCGGGACCGCCGCCCGAAGACGTTGGACCCGGCGCTCGGTGTTGGTGCACACGCCGTCGGTCTCGCCCCAGGCGGTCGCCGGAAGAACCACGTCGGCCAACTCCGCCGTCTCGGTCATGAAGATGTCGATCACCACGAGGTGGTCCAGAGCCCTGAGCGCGCCCTCGCAGTGCTCGCGGTCCGGGTCGGATACGACGGTATTCTCTCCATTGATGATCATGGCCCGGATCCGATCGCCGCACATCTCGAGCGCCTGAACCTTGGTGGGTCCGTTCTCGAGATCGCTCTTGCGTCCGTACGCCGCCTCGAACTTGGCCTGGTAGGCCGGATCTTCGACGGACTGAAAGCCCGCATAGTTGTTGGGTAGCGCTCCCGCGTCACCGGCGCCCTGGATGTTGTTCTGACCGCGCATCGGATTGATTCCGGTGCCCTCCCGGCCGAGGTTGCCGGTCATCAGAGCCAGGTTGCACAGCCCCTGCACGTTGTCCACCCCGCAGATATGCTCGGTCACACCCAGCGTGTAGTAGATCGCCCCCCGATCCGCCTTCCCGTACCACACCGCTGCTTGCTCCATCAAGCGAGCGTCGACTCCGGTGATCGATTCCGCCCACTCCGGCGGATACTCGCGCACGTGCTCGAAGAACGACGCGCCCTCAGCCGTGCGCTCGGCCATGAACGTCTCGTCCGCGAGCCCTTCACGCTCGATCACGTGCGCCATGGCCAGGAGCAGGGCGGAGTCGGACCCCACGCGGATCGGCAGGTAGACGTCCGCGATCTCGGCGAGCGGGATGCGGCGCGGATCCGCCACGATCAGCTTCGCCCCGCGCGCGAGAGCTCGCTTGATGCGGGTCGCGGCCACCGGGTGGCACTCGGTCATGTTGGTCCCGATGCAGAAGATCACATCGGGCTTCTCCATGTCCGCGAGTGGATTCGACATCGCCCCCCGTCCGATCGAGGCCGCCAGACCGGCGACCGTGGGGGCGTGTCAGGCACGGCTACAGTTATCGATGTGGTTGGTCCCGAGACCGGCGCGCATGAGCCTCTGCATCATGTACGCGGCCTCGTGCGGCGCCCGGCCGGAGGCCACCGCGTAGACGCTGTGCCTGCCGTGCTCGTCCACGGCCACCTTGAGCCCGTCGGCCGCGCGGTCCAGCGCGGTGTCCCAATCCGTCTCCTCGAATTGGCCGTCCTCCCCCCGCACGAGCGGGGCGGCGAGCCGGTCCGGGTGCTGGACGAAGTCGAACGCGAACTGCCCCTTCACGCAGAGCGCCCCGTGGTTCGCGGGCCCGTCCATCGCGGGCAGCACGCCGATCATGCGGCCGCCCCGGGTCATCACGTCCACCGAGCACCCGACGCCACAGTAGGGGCAGATCGTGCGCGTGGTCTCGGTCTCGCCGGGCACGTCGGCGTTGGCGAGCGCCTTCAGGTCGCCCAGCGCCCCGGTCGGGCAGGTCTGAATGCACTGGCCACAGAACGTGCAGGCGGAGTCCTTGAGGAGCCCGTTGAACTCGGTCGTGATCTGGGTATCGAAGCCCCGGTTCATGATCGAGATCGCGTAGTCCCCCTCCTGCTCGGCGCACACGCGGACGCACCGGTAGCAGGAAATGCAATTCTCGTAGTCACGCAGGATGAACGGATTGTCGTCGTCGGGACGGCTGGTCCCGGACCGGGTGCCTTCGAAGCGGCCACCGCGGGCACCGTACCGGTCGACGAGCCCGCGCATCTGTTGCGACGCGTACCCGGAGAGCGGGTCCACGTCGATGTCCCGGTTCTCCGACGCCAGCATCTCGAGGAGCACTCGGCGGTGCATTTCGAGCCGCCCGCTCCTGGTGGTGACCACCATTCCGGGCTCCGCCCGTGTGGTGCACGAAGCGACGGGTACGCGGCTGCCTTCCACCTCGACGATGCACAGCCGGCACCCACCGAACGGCTCGAGCCGCGGATCGTAGCACAGGTTCGGGATCTCCTTTTGATGACGCTCCGCCACCTCGAAGACCGTCTCGCCCCGGCTGACCGGGACCTTCTCGTCATCCAGCCTGATCGTGAAGTCCATCGAGTCGTTTCCCTCCCGGCTCATGATCGATTCTCTACGTGCCGAGCGACCTGCCCCGAAAAGTACTTGAGTAGGCTATCCGTGATGAGCGGTGCGGCCATTCCCAGGCCGCAGGCGCTCGTCTCTTTCATGGTTTGCGAAAGGTCGTTGACCTCGTCGATCCAGCTCGCGAGATCGCCGGGTCCTCCACCCTCGAGCCGCTCGACGAGCCGGCGGGTGCCGATCCGGCAGGGGAAGCACTTCCCACACGACTCCTCGGCGAAGAACTCCATGGATGAGCGCGCGACGTCGACCATGTCTCGGGAGTCGTCGAACACCATGATTCCCCCGGCGCCCAGGAACGAGCCGTGCGCGCGGATACTGGGCTCATCGAGGGTCACGCCGAGAGCTTCACCGGCGAGGAACCCGCCCGAGAGGCCCGCCATCGTGACCGCCTGAATCGAGCGCCCGTCCACAGGGCCGCCGGCCCACTCGTGGAGCAACGTCTCGAGCGGGAACCCCATCGGAACCTCGTAGTTGCCCGGACGCCGGATGTCCCCGGAGAGGCTGATGACCTTCGTTCCCGCCTGATCACCGACCCCCAGCTCCCGGTACCACTCCGCCCCGTGCGCCAAAATTGGCGGAACGGACACGAGCGTCTCCACGTTGTTGACGACAGTCGGCAGATTCTCGTACCCGTGTGTGACCGGGAAGGGTGGGCGGTTGCGCGGGAACGGGTGCGCGCCCTCGAGGCTGTTCAGGAGCGACGTCTCCTCGCCGCAGATGTACGCCCCGGCCCCGCGACGCAAGTAGACGCGGAACGACAGACCTCGCCCGAGAATGTCCTCGCCGAGGAAACCCGCCGCTTCTGCCTCCCCGATCGCTCGTTCAAGCACCCGCGCCGTGCCGGGATACTCGTAGCGCAAGTAAATGAACCCACGGGTCGCGCCGGTGGCGTACGCCGCCAGGATCATCCCCTCGAGCACGGCGTGCGGATCGTAGTCCATGATCGCCCGATCCTTGAAGCACCCGGGCTCCCCTTCGTCCGCGTTGCACACGATCGTCTTCGGGCCGCCAACGGCATCCGCGACCGCGCTCCACTTACGACCGGTCGGGAACCCGGCGCCGCCGCGCCCGGCCAGTCCGCTCTCGGATACGAGGTCGACGACCGCGGCCGGTGTCAGCTCGCCGAACGCACGTTCGAGTGCGGCATAGCCTCCCGTGCTACGGTAGCCATCGACGCCCGCCCGCCCTTCCCTCCGGATATGCCGAAAAATGCATTCCCGGACGCCGGCGGGGGGGTCGGGTGGGAGAGGGGGTCGGCTCGCCACCGGCGTCGACCCGGGTCGCGCGATCAGCACCCGGTTCTGCTCGAGCACCGGTACGGGCTCGTCGCAGCGTCCGGGGCAGGGCATGGGTCGCGCACCCTCCAGCTCGGCGAGCACCGCGGACGACCCGCGAAGCCGGCAGACCGGTCCGGTACAAACTCGCGCTGTTCCCCGGCCGCCCGGCTCCCGCGAAAGATGGTGATAGAACGTCACCGTCCCGAAGAGATCCGCGATCGGGATGCGCAGCTCACGGGAGATCACGCCGAGCGCGGGCTCTGAAAGGTGCCCATCACGCTCGTGAAAAGCGTGCAGAAGAGGCAGGAGCGGGGCCGGCTCATCACGCCACGCGTCGACAAGCTCCTGGTCCGACGGAGCGCTCATCCGCAACCCTCCCGCCACGTATAACGGCTTGCCGGGACGGAATCGTCGCTTCCCCCGGCCCTTTGTGGAACGAAACTGAACACTAACCCGCCTTCGCCGCGGGCGGCAACGATGTAACTTGCGGGCATGTCGGCTTCGATTCGCGCCCTGCCCCGCTGACCACGGGATGATCACACCCAGGCGAAACGTCGCGCCGGTCGACATCCGCCGTGTACGCGACGACCGTGACCAGACCCGTCGTGACACGGTCGCCGTCGAGGAGCCGATGGAGATCCGGCTGGCAGTCCCCGAGGGGGAGGGTGTCGTCGAGCATTCCGTCTCGGTGACTATGCGCACGCCCGGGGATGACTTCGATCTCGCGGCGGGCTTCCTGTTCACCGAGGGAATCCTGGCGAGCAGGACCGATATGGCCGAGCTGCGCTACTGCACGGATGTCGAGCCGCAGGAATACAACATCGTGACGGTCCAACTGCGCGATCCCGGGTCGTTCGACCCCTCCCTCCTCACCCGGAATTTCTACACGACCTCGAGCTGCGGCGTGTGCGGGAAGGCCTCGTTGGAGGCCGTGGAGATACGGGGTTGCTCACCCTTGCCCGACGGGCCGCTCCGCATCGAGCCCGCAGCGCTGCGTACCGTACCGGACGCCTTGCTGACGCGGCAGTCGGTATTCGAGCGCACGGGCGGCATCCACGCTGCCGGACTGTTCGACGGGAGTGGCAGCCTGGAGCTCTTGCGCGAGGACGTCGGGCGACACAACGCGGTGGACAAGGTGATCGGACACGCATTCCTTGATGAAGCTCTCCCGCTCGGGGCCCATTTCCTCGCCGTGAGCGGTCGCACGTCCTTCGAGATCATGCAGAAAGCGCTCGCCGCGGGGATCGCGGTCGTAGTCGCCGTGGGAGCGCCCTCCAGCCTCGCGGTGGACGTCGCGAGACAGTTCAACATGACCCTCGTAGGCTTCGCGAAGGCGAATGGCTTCAACGTGTACGTCGGCGGGCAGCGGATCGTCGGGGGAACGTCCTGAAGCCGCCGGGTCCCGCTCGCCCTGCTAGAAGAGCTGCTGCCGCGGCACGGGCACGCCGTGCGCGTGGAAGTAGGGTACGAGCTGGCCGCGCGTCCACATCGCGTGCTCGAGCGCGAACGTGCAGACGCGCCACCTGGTCATCGAGCGGCCGAAGAACGTCACCTCCTCGGCAAGCGCCTCGGCGGATAGCCCCTTCATGCGCTCGATGATCCAGTCGTAGGAGCCGGCGACGGCATCGGCCAACGCCTGCTTGTCGTTCAGGATCACGTCCGCGTCGCCGAAGCCACCGGGAGGCTCCTCGCCAAAAATGGCGCTCACCGCGAACAGGTTATTGGCGCCATGCTCCACCTGCTCCGCGAAATCGCGCACGTCCTCGTTGGGTGCCCAACGCATGGCCGAGTCCGGGATCGCCAGGGCCATGGAGACATCCCAGACCTTGAAGCGCTCGAACGCGTTGACCAGGTACTCCTGCAACACGCCCATCTGCGCGTCACCCATGTCCTGAGCGCTCGCCTGCCGAGGCGCCATGGCGATCGTCGCGACCAGGGCCACGAGACCGATTCGTCCGAGTGTGTGGTAAGACGACTTCATCTGTGCCCTCCGTTCTAGTTGTGAACGCCGTCCGGTTCGCCCCCGAAGTCCAGGTCGGCCCCGAAGTCCAGCCCGATCAGGCTGGCGGGATCCACGTTTAGCCCGTTCACATATGCCGACCAGTGGAGGTGTGGGGCCGTGGAACGGCCGGTGGACCCGACACGACCGAGCAGTTGTCCGGGCTCGACCCAGTCACCTTCGGCCACGTCGAGCGCGGAAAGATGGAAGTACGCGGTCACGAGCCCCAGCCCGTGATCCAGGTACACGGCGTTGCCCTGGTAGAAAAAGTCACCCACCAGGGTGACCCGCCCTGCGGCCGGCGCTCGAACGGGTGTCCGGTTGCTTCCCCTCAGATCCAGTCCCAGGTGCCGGCTGCGCGTGACGCCGTTGAACACGCGACGCTGCCCGAAAGGGCTCGTGAATTCCGGTGGCCGCGGCCATTCGAAGGTCCCGCGCGGCAGCCACTCGGGACTCGTCGCACGCAGGGCCGCCCGTATCTGCTCCTGGTCCTCGCGGATGCGCGCCTGCACCTCGGGCCGATCCTCGCCCCGCGGCGCGACCCGGAGACGAGTAGAGAGGTACCGTCGCTCCCGGGCGAGGATCACCAGCCCGTCGTGGAAGGCGCGCACACCGTGCCCGTAGCGCGCCACGAGCTCGAGCGGGCCCGCGCTGTCGATCGGGAGCGCCACGAGGCCGATCCAGCCACCGTCTGTACGGGCGAGACTCACCTCGCGACCCGCCAGCTCGAGGTGCAACGGCCCCGCCTCGTGGAATCCGGGGGCTTCTCGAACCCTGATGGCGAGCGCGCTTCCCTGCGACGGTCGCTTCGGGCTCCACGTGATCCTGGGCGCGCCGATGGGAAGGGGTGGGACCCGGAACGAGCGGGGCGGGATCGCCGGGATGGCGAAACGAGATAGGGGTGAGAGGGTGGCGTTTTCGATCGAGGCCGCCTCGACGGTGACCGGTGGGGGCGGCTCGGGGATGGTGAGCGCGCAGCCGCCGAGCAGGATCGGCATCCATCGGCAAACGAGCGGAACACCACGTCGACTGTCCCGCGGATGACACCCTCTCAACCCGGCCATCTCCCGACTTTGGTTTGCTCCGGGTCCCGGCAGGACCCAGCTTCAGACGCCATGAAGGAGCCTCGTTCGATTGCGCCCTTACACCTTATCCTAGTCGTCTGTGCCCTGACGGCCTCGTGCGCCGGTCGCGCCAGGGAGTCCGGCCCCGCGGACAGCGCGTTCTCGGAGCTCATCGCCGCGCTCTCCGAGCCTGGCGGACATTTCGATACCGACAACCTGATCTCCAACGAGCGCTCCTATCTGCACGCCGTGACGGACCTCGAAGAGGCCGGGGTCAGCGGTGGCGCTTACCTGGGGGTGGGCCCGGAACAGAACTTCTCCTACATCGCGGCGATCGATCCCGAAATCACGTTCCTCGTGGACATACGACGCGACAACTTGCTGGAGCACCTGATCTTCAAGGCCCTGTTCGCGGAGTCCGCCAACCGGTTCGAGTACGCGAGCCTCCTGTTCGGGCGCCCGGTGCCGACCGATGTCGAGACGAGAACGGGTGTCGCGGTCGAGAGGCTGATCGAGTTGCTGGACGAGACTCCCGTGACCCGTGCTTCGCGTCGAGCCGCACGCGACAGGGTAGATCGCGCGATCCGCGGCTTCGGACTCGACTTGGACGATGCGGACTTCGCGACGATCGACCGTTTCCACGGCGAGTTCATCGACGCCGGGCTCGACCTGCGGTTCCGTACCCACGGGCGCTCGCCTCGCTTCTACTACCCGACGTACCGGGACATGCTCTTGGAGGGCGATCGGAACGGCCGGCGGGTCAACTATCTGGCTTCCGAAACGCTATTCCGGACGATCCAGACTCTCCAGCGCGAGGACCGCATCATCCCGATCGTCGGTGACCTCGCCGGTGATCACGCACTGCGCGCTATCGGGGAGTACCTCTCCGGCCGCGGCGTGAAGGTGTCCGCCATCTACACCTCGAACGTGGAGTTCTATCTGTTCGGCTCGCGATCGTTCGCCCGCTTCATCGACAACCTGGGTCAACTGCCGATCGACGACCGATCCGTCGTCATCAGAAGCGTGTTCCACAGCCTCCGAGGCCCACACCCGCGTGCCGTTCCCGGGTACTACAGTACGCAACTCCTCCAGAGCGTGGATATCCTGTTACGGAGGGTCCGCGAGGGTGCATACCGTGACTATTGGGATGTGGTCACGCGGGATGTGCTGGAAGGTCCCTGAGGCACTCGGCGGGCCTGCTCGAGCCCTGCTAGAAGGGCATCCGCCTCCCCAGCTCTAGAGCGACGGAGACCAGCGACTGCCGCCAGCCCGTGAGCTGGCTGCGTCGATACTCGTGCGCGGTCCGTTGCACCGCCTCGCTCATGGTCGGGTACGGGTGCACCAATCCGGAGAGCGCGTCGAGCTTCAAGCCGTGCTGCATGGCGAGCGCGACCTCGACAATCATGGTGCC
>JBDHHV010000117.1:0-11556 GCA_039589195.1 Gemmatimonadota bacterium
GCCGCCGATGGTCACTCCCCTGCCACCTGCCAGCGCAGGAACGCGAACGTGTCGACCATTTGCTCGATCCGCTCGCTCACCGGCTGGCCCCCGGAGTGGCCCGCCTTGGTGTGGTACCGGAGCAGGATCGGGTTCTCGCCGCCGTTCATCGACTGCACGAGCGCGGCCATCTTGCGCGCGTGCAGCGGGTCGACGCGTGTGTCGCCGTCCCCGGAGATGAACAGCGTGGCCGGGTAATCCGTCCCCTCGACCACGTTGTGGTACGGCGAGTACGCGTGGATGTACTCGAACTGCTCGGGGTCCTCCGAGGAGCCGTACTCGGGGACCCAGAACCGCGCCACGAGGAAGTCCTGGTAGCGGACCATGTCGAGCAACGGGTACGTGCACACGACCGCGCCGAACAGATCGGGGCGCTGGGTCATGGCGGCGCCCACCAGGAGCCCGCCGTTCGACCCGCCCGCGATCGCCAACCGCTCGGAGCTCGTGTAGCCCTCCGCGATCAGGTGCTCGGCGGCCGCGATGAAGTCGTCGAACACGTTCTGCTTGTTCCCGAGCATCCCGGCCTCGTGCCACTCCTCGCCGAACTCACCGCCCCCGCGCAGGTTCGGGATCGCGTACACGCCGCCCATGTCCACCCACGCGGCGGCGCTCGCCGAGAATCCCGGCGTGCGGCTCACGTTGAACCCGCCGTATCCGGTCAGGTAGGTCGGGTTGTCGCCGTTCAGCTCGAGCCCCTGCTTGTGGATGATGAACATCGGGATCTCGGTCCCGTCCTTCGACGTGTACCACACCTGCTTGACGTCCATCGATTCGGTGTCGATGGGGACCTCGGTCTGGAACCATACTTCGCGCTCGCCGGTGTCGACGTCCATCAGGTACGTGGTCGTGGGCACATGGAAGGACGAGAACCCGACGACCGCTTCCTTCTTGTCCCATTCGCCACCGCCACCGAACACGGAGCCGATCACGCCGAAGTCGATCTCGCGCACGAGATTCCCCTCGGTGTCGTACTGGGCCACCCTCGGCTGCACGCTCTCGAGGTAGGAGACGAAGTAGTAGCCGCCCACGCCGCCCGCGCCCCGGATCACGCGGTCGGGGGACTCGGGGATGAGCTCCACCCAGTTCTCGACCTGCGGGCTCTCGATCGGCGCGACCATCACGCGGCTGTTGGGTGCGTCGAGATCGGTCGTGATCAGCAGGTTGTCGCCCGCGAAGCCGGCGGAGCTACGGGTCTTGCCATCGCTGATGATCTCGACCCACTCACCCGGCATCCCGTCCTCGCCCATCTCGGCGATGAACAGCTCGTTGGGACCCGATGATCCCTCGATGACCGTGATCAGCATCCATTTCCCATCGGGGGAGAGATTCCCGAACGGGATGTCGCGCATCGTATACCCCTCGCCGAAGATCTCTTTGTCTTCCTCGAGGGCGGTCCCCAGCGCGTGGTAGTAGATGCGGGGATCCTGGCTCCCGAATTTGCCGTAGTAGAGCCCGGTCTTGTCCGGGGTGAGGTTGATGCTCCCGTAGCGGGCCGCCGGGAAGACGTCGGGGAGGTCCTCACCCGTGTCGATGTCGCGGATCCTGATCGACGTCTCGTCCACACCGCCCTCACGGATTACGTAGACCATCATCTTGCCGTCATCCGAGATGTCGCGGGCGCTAACCGACGTGGTGTGATCCTCGCTCATCCCGTGCGGGTCGATGATGACGTGGTCCTCACCCGTGGCCCCGTCCCGGTAGTAGAGGATTCGCTGCTCGTCGTCCGCACCCTGCTTGCTGTAGAAGTAGCGTCCACCCTCCTCGTTGGGCGTCCCCTGGCTGTCGATCTTGAGGAGCGAGGATGCGAGTGCCGTCAGCTCCTCGCGCCCCGGGAGCTGCTCGAAGACCTCGTCCGTGTACCCGTTCTGGACCTCGATCCACTCGCGCGTCTCGGAGGCCTGCTGATCCTCGAGCCAACGGTAGGGATCAGGGACTTCGACGCCGTGCAGGACATCGACGACGTCGTCGGTGCGAGTCAGGGGTGGTGCCGCAAACTCGACCGTAGCGTACTCGGCGGTGGTGGTGGCGGTGTCCGCGCACCCGACCAGGAACGCCGCGCCAAGCGCCGTCGCGGCCAGGGCCAGGATCGGGGAGACTTCGCGCATCGAGGGTATACAGGCGGATCTGAGTGCTGACATGGTTACGGCTCCGGGTTCGTAATGGCCTCCTTACCCCACCCCACCACCCAAGCCCAACCGGAGAATGATAGCGGTCCGAGGTCAGCGGGGCAGCTTTGCGGCCTCGGGGGTGGCGCACGGAGCGCGGAGGTCGAACCCCGCACACCCGGAGACCGGACGACGCGATCAGTACCAGCCGTACGAGACCATCTACGCGTCGGGTGAGCGTGCGGGGAGACCCGGGAAAGAGGCCGCCGGCCGGTGGCGCCGCGCCGCCATCGAGGCCGGGGTCATACGGGGCGAACCGGAGTAGTCTTAGCCCCCGGCGCTCCCGTTCATCAGCGCCAGCACCTGATCCGTGGCATCGACCGCCTCGCTGATCCACAACAGGCCCTGCGTGCGCGTATCCAGGATCACGTCGTAGCCGTGCTGCCGCGCCACGAGGTCCAGCGCGGACATGAGCCGGGCGCTGATGTCGGCCTGCGCCTGCTGTCCGCTCCGCCCCAGCTCGCGGTTGGCGTCTTCCTGGAGCCGGGTGAGCTCGAGCTGCGCATCCTCGATCTGTTGGTTCAGGTCCGCGAGCGTCTGCGCCGTCAGCGTCTCCAGCTCATCCTGACGCCGGGTCACGAGCGCGTTCAGCTCATCCCGCTTGGCGGTCACGCGCCCCTCCCACGTAGCCGTGATGTCCTGCGCGCGCTGCTGTGCGGCCTGTCCCACGGTCGACTCCACGATGATCCGGTCACCGTTCACGACGGCGATCCTGGGAACCGCGGCCGGCTCCTGCGGCTGGGCAGCGGCCGGCTCGCCCGCGGCGGGCGCCGGATCCTGCCCCAGGACCGGTGCTGCCACCAGGCCCATGAGCACCAAGGGGTATACGAAACGACGAACCATGATCGACCTCTCTTCTCAGATCCCGGCCGGACCCCTCGTTGGATCCGGCCCAACCGCCCTCCTGGCCGGCTCGAATATACCCGAATTGCCCGGCTGCAGGTCCTTCGGTGATCCACCCTTGCTCCTCCCCCGGGCCCGGCCCGGAAGCGATCGAATCACCGGTGTGCGCCGGCCCGGTCGGATGCGAGGGCACGCGAATGTCGGAGGACGCGCGCCTGTCGGCAAGCGATGCGTCTTTTGCCCCGCCGCGGGGTGATCTAGAATAGGGTGATGGTTGGGTGTGGAGTCACGTGTTCCCGGTCGCGGCGTGGCTCCGCTGTGGCACCTGGTTCACGACCGTAGTGGATCGAAAGCACGGCAGGTTTCCCATGGCCATGTACGAATTCGTTTGCGAGGACTGCGAGAAGACGTTCACGGTCGCCGAGCGGATCTCGGAGCACGAAGGGCACGAGCACCCCAAGTGCCCCAAATGCGGCAGCAAGAAGACCCACCAGCTCTTCACCGCGTTCTTCGCGAAGACGAGCCGCAAGTCCTGACCTGAGGGGACGCGGCCACCGAAAGCCCGGCTTTGGCAGAGGGTGTGCGCCGGAAGGTTCCTCCCTGACCTACGGCTCTAACCTGGTGCCCGAGGCGAGTCAAGCGAAGGTCGAGCGCGGTACTCCCCGGAAAGTCGATGAACGCTGTACCTGTCTTACCCACTGCCATGGCCTCGCTGGGGCAGAACGCCCCAGCGCTCGAACCGGCCTTCGGGCGGCATAAACATTCCCCACGTATGCAGCTGTCATACATACACTTAAGGGACCAGTAACAGAGCGTCTCAATACCCCTCTGCGGCCCCTGGTTTGCCACTGAAACGGGCGGAATCCCGGCGCAGGATTCGGGGAGGATCCGGGGTGCTCTTCCCGTATGCGGAGGGGCGCCCTTCGGCCCGTTCAGGGCCACATAGATGCGGGGAGGACAGATCCGATGAAGAAGAGCTATCTCCACCGGGGCGGGGAGGAGCCGCTCCTCGGTCTCACGATCCCGGAGCACTTCCGCAGGGTTGCGGAACGGTTCCCAGAGCGCGAAGCGATCGTCTCGATTCCGCAGGGCCGGCGTCTGACGTACGGCAAGCTCGCGGATCGGATCGACAAGCTCGCGCGCAGCTTCCTGGGCATCGGCATCCGGCGAGGAGACCGGGTCGGAATCTGGTCGGTCAATAACATCGAATGGCTGCTCGTGCAGATGGCGACGGCCCGGATCGGTGCGATCCTGGTCAACCTGAATCCCGCCTACCGACCCCGTGAGCTCGCGTACGCGCTCAAGAAGTCCCGGGTGCAATGCGTGGTGACCATCCCCTCGTTTCGGACCAGCGATTACGTGGGGATGCTCACGGAGCTCCTGCCGGAGCTGAAGGAGGCCGGACCGTCGCCGCTGCCTGGGCCACCCTCCCCCAGACTGGAGAGCGAGGAGTTCCCCGATCTCCACACGGTGGTGGTCTACGATCCGACCGATCCGCTCGGGTTCGAGCGCCCCTACCCCGGCGTCGCGACCTGCAAAGGGCTCGCGGATGCGGGCAGGCAGGTGCCGATGGCGGAGCTCGACCGGGTCACGTCGACGCTCGACATGGACGACCCGATCAACATCCAGTACACGTCGGGCACGACGGGCCACCCGAAGGCGGTCGTCCTCACGCACCGAAACGTCATCAACAACGCGTACTTCTGCGCGCAGGCGATGCGCTTCACGGAAGAGGACCGGCTGTGCGTGCCGATCCCCTTTTATCACTGCTTCGGGATGGTGATCTCGACGCTCCTGTGCTTCTCGACGGGTGCGTGTCTCGTGATCCCGGCCGAGCACTTCGACCCCCTCCGGGTCCTGCAGGCCGTGGAGCGGGAGCGCTGTACCGCCCTGCACGGGGTGCCCACGATGTTCGTCTCCGAGCTGGAGCACCCGCAGTTCCCCGAGTTCGACCTCACGAGCCTCCGCACCGGGATCATGGCCGGAGCCCCATGCCCGCCCGCGCTCATGACACGGGTCATGGAGGAGATGAACATCCAGGACATCCTGATCGGCTACGGTCAGACCGAGGCCTCACCGGTCACGCACCTCACGACGCGCGAGGACACCTTCGAGCGCCGGGTCGAGACCGTTGGCACGAACCTCCCCCACCAGGAGGTCAAGATCGTGGACGTGGACACGGGCGAAACGGTGCCCGTCGGGCGCGTGGGGGAGGTTTGCTTCCGTGGCTACCACGTCATGCGGGGCTACTACGACGATCCCGAGCCCACGGCCGAAGCGATCGACGAGGCCGGGTGGCTACACTCCGGGGACCTGGGGACGATGGACGAGGACGGGTACGTCCGGATCACCGGGCGGCTGAAGGAGATGATCATCCGCGGCGGAGAGAACATCTATCCGCGCGAGATCGAGGACTTCCTGTACACGCACCCCAAGATCGCCGAGGTCTCGGTGTTCGGGATCCCCGACGAGTTTTACGGCGAGGAAACGATGGCCTGGATCGAGCTCCACGCCGGCGAGGAGGCGACCGAGGACGAGATCCGCGAGTTCTGCAAGCGCAGGATCGCGCACTACAAGATCCCGACCCACATCTGGTTCGTGGACGAGTTCCCGCTGACGGTCACCGGGAAGATCAAGAAGTACCGCATGCGCGAACTGGCCGTCGCGAAGATGGAGGAGATGAAGGAGGTGAGCGAAGCTCCGGCCGCGGGGGAGCCCGTGCCCGAGGGGGCACCCGCCTGAGGGCACGCCCGTTTGGGAGCCCTTAGAGTTGGCCGCCTGCTGAGGACTCGCTGCTTGTCGCCGCGTCCACCCCCGCCCGGAGCGCATCGAGTCGGTCGGGGGCGTCGGCAATGAACGGGATCTGTCCGACCGCCCTGCCGAACCCATCCACGAGGTTCTCGTAGACCGCGATCGCCGCCAGGGTATCGCCGAGCGCCTCGTACGCACGGGCCGCGAAATACTCGCCCTGGCGCCAGGGCAGCGGGTCGAAGCGGGCCACGCCGTCCAGGATGTCCGGGTTGGCCAACCTCTCCAGCATCTGAACCGCCCGCTCCGCTAAACCGAGCTCGAGCAGCGAGCGGATCACGATCCAACCCGGCACATCTCCATCGAACTGGTCCGGCAGTTGGCCGTAGAGGTCCAGCACGCGCTGGTACTCTCCACCTACGAAGGCGATCTGCATGTCGGCGACCGTCGACAGGATACCCTGGACCTGTGGAGGGAAAGCCTCATCGCTGTACCGTTCCACCGCTTCTGCCTTCAATGCCTCGAGGCCCTCCACGTCACCGGACTCCCGCAAGGAATCCAGACCGATCCAGATCCACGAATCGGCCAGCGGCTCGAACTGGCGAAGGGTGTCGTACACGGTGCCGGCCTCTTCGAATCGCTGGAACGTGATGTGGGTCTTGATGATCTCGTTCAGCGGCCGCCCGCGCAGATCGGGCCGGTCCGCCTCCACGGCGGCTCGGTCCGCGCGCTCGTAGCTGGCGAGCCCTTGCTCGACCGCGCCCTGCCACATGTACGTGTCCCCGACCAGGATGCCCGCCGTCACGCGCGTGTCCGGCGCCGCCGCATCCAGATAACCCTGGAGCTCGGTCCGACCCTCGACCGGCTTGTCTTCCCTCAAAAAGGATCTCGCCAGGTGCTCCAGCGACGGTCTGAAGTCCTCTCTCATGCGTAGAGCTTCGCGGTATGCGGATCGCGCTTCGGTGAGCCGCCCCGAGAACTCCAGGATCTCGCCCTTCGAGTCCAGCGGGTTCGGCCGGCCCGGCTCCAGCTCCACGTAGCGCTGGATCAGGGAATCGGCTCCCTCGTAGTCCTCCTCCACGGCATAGACGTACGCGAGCTGGTTGTAGGCCGCGGCATGGAGCGGGTCGAGCCGGATCGTCTCCTCGAGCAGGTTGCGGAGCTCCGCCCGTGCCGCCTCGGTGTCCCGGTTGTCGAGAATCGAGGCGAAGATCACCCGGGCCTCCTTCTCATCGGGGTACTTCCGGACCAGCTCTCGCAGGGTCGCGTCGGCCCTCTCCGGCTCGAAACCGGAGGCCCACACCCCCTCGATGAACAGGCTGTCGCGCTCCGAGACCGCGGTCAGATTCTCCCGTGCGAGCCGAAAGTGCTCGAAGGCCTCGGAAGGATTGCCCAGCCGGCCAAGCACCATGCCGAGCCGGAAGTGCGCGAGCGCGAAGACCGAATCCAACTCGACGGCCCGTCGGAAGTGCGATTCCGCCTCGCGGTCGAGAAAGCGCGCAAACGCATCGCGGCCCGCCTGGTACTCGCGGTACGCCTCGATGTTGGTCGTCGTGAGCTGGGCCGCCGAGGCGAGCTCCGTCGGCTCCACGGGCGCGCCTGTGATCTGTCGCGACATCGCGAGCGCGATCGAGTCGACGACCGCGAACACGTCCGACCCGCGCGCATTGGCGCTTGCCAGGATCTCCCCTGTCCTCGCATCGGCGAGATTCGCTGTGATCGCGAGCGACTCCGGGCGGCCGTACACGGACCCGGTCACCATCATGCGAGCGCCGGCCAGCCGGGTGATCTGGGGCTCGAGCCCGACGGGGACCTGCCGGAGCTCTCCCATTCCGTTCTGGCGCAGCAGGTCTGAGATCCGCTGGGCGCTCACGACCTTGAGGCCGTCCACTTGCGCCAGGTGCGTGGCGACCAACTCGGCGAGCCCGCGATCCAGCCACTCGAGATTCCCGTCCGCGATCGAGTTGTTGAACGGGAGCACGGCCACGGACCCCTCGCCCAGATCGACGACGGGCTCCTCCGCGGCCAGCGCGGCGGCGCTGGGGGTGGCTTCGCCCGTGGCGATCCACACGCTCCCGATGGCGCCGACTACGAGCAGAAAGGCGAGGATAATCCCCTCGGCGCGCGTGACGCGTTGGTGTCCCTTGGCCCCGTGGAACCACACGAGCGTGAGGATGACCGGGAGGAAGACCAGGATCAGGAAGAGGAGCACGTCCAGCAGGGTGCGCGACAACCCGTAGTTGTCGATCAGGAACCCGGTGGCCTCCGTGAGCCCCCAGGACGCGGCGGCGTACGCGATCAGCCAACGCCACGCGCGACGCTCGTTCAGCGCTTCGAACAGCTCTCCGAGCTTCATGTCTCGACCGATCTATCGACTCGTCAGGGGTGCGCCCGCTCCGGCCCGGGCGGTCCCCGGCCCCCGACTGCTGATCTTCCACAACCCCACGGCTGGAAGCAACACCTGATCCGGCTCCCACTGGTGTTGTCCCGGGGCTCTAGTCCAAATACGCTTCCACCCGAGCGCTCGTTTCACCGACGAATTCCGGTCACCGACAAATCCCGGAGAGGTAGTCCGATGCGTCCCGAGATATTCTCCCGCTCCGTCGCGCTCACCGCTGGGCTCACCGCCGCCCTCGGCCTGGCCTTCACACTGGGAAGCGGTGATGCCTGGGCTCAAGCGGCTGCTGAGCCCGCCGAGCCCGCCGCCCCGGCCGCTGCGACCGTGGCGTCCTCCGGCGTCCCCGCCGCGGATGTGTTCCCCGCCACCGGCGTGCAGGGCTTCTACCGATCCCCTGCCCTGCGCGGCAACACGATCGTGTTCGCCGCCGAGGGCGACCTGTGGATGGTCACGACCGAAGGCGGTCTGGCCCAGCGGCTCACCACGCACGCGGCCGAGGAGACGAACCCGGTCATCTCGCCCGACGGGAGCACGCTCGCGTTCACGGCCCGTTACGAGGGACCGGCGGAGCTGTACACGATGCCGCTCGCGGGCGGCGTTCCGGAGCGGCGCACGTACGAGTCGGAAACGTCGATCGCCACCACGTGGACTCCCGACGGTCAGCTCGTGTACACGACGACGCACTTCTCGGGACTCCCGAAGCCGCAGTTCGTCCAGCTCGATCTGGCGAGCGGCGTCCGGGCGCAGATTCCGCTGTTCGGCGTGAGCGAGGGCAACTTCGATGAGACCGGGACGAAGCTCTTTTTCGTCCGTCCGCCCTTCCACAACAACGTGACGAAGCGCTACACGGGCGGGACCGCGCGCGACGTGTGGAAGTTCGTCGCGGGTTCGGCCGAGGCGGTCGAGCTCACCGGCGACTACACGGGGGAGAGCCATTCGCCCATGTGGTGGAGCGGCCGCGTCTACTTCGTCACCGACCGCGACGGGACGATGAACCTGTGGTCGATGGACGAGGATGGCGGCGACCTGAGACAACACACCCGGCACGCCGGTTGGGACATCAAGGACCCGACGCTCTCGGATGGCCAGGTCGCGTACCAACTGGGTGCCGATCTGTGGTTGTACGACATCTCGAGCGGGCAGACGCGACTCATCCCGATCACGATCGCGTCGGACTTCGATCAACTGCGGGAGAAGTGGGTGAAGGAGCCGATGGACTACCTCACATCGGCGCACCTGCACCCGGAAGGCGAGAGCGTGGTCCTCACCGCGCGCGGGCGGGTGTTCGTGGCCCCGACGGGAAGCGGCCGCCTGGTGCGGGCCTCGCGCGACGACGGGGTCCGTTATCGTGATGTGGTGTTCATGCCGGACGGCGAGACGCTCGTGGGGCTCTCCGACGCGACCGGTGAGCTCGAGTTCGTGCGGATCCCGGCCAACGGCGTGGGCGAGCACGAGCCGCTCACGTCCGACGGAGAAATCCTCCGGTTCACGGGTCTTCCCTCCCCCGACGGCAGCTGGATCGCCTACCGCGACAACAACCGCGACCTGTGGGTGCTGAACACCGAGAACGGCGAGCAGCGCAGGATCTCTCACCACCGCGAGGGGATCAGCGACGTCGCGTGGTCTCCCGACGGCCGCTGGCTGGCTTTTTCCGAGACTCAGCTCAACCTGTTCCGCCAGATTCACCTGTACGACGCGGAGTCGGGCACGACGACCCCGCTCACCAGCGATCGCGTGAACAGCTTCGGCATCGCGTGGGATCCGGGCGGCGAGTTCCTCTACTTCCTCTCCGACCGGAACCTGCGCTCGGTGGTCGGGAGCCCGTGGGGGACCCGGCAGCCGGAGCCGTACTTCGACCGGCCGATCGAGATCTTCCACATCGCGCTGCGACCGGGGCTACGGTCCCCGTTCAAGCCCGACGACGAGCTGACCGGCGGCGACGAAGACGAGAATGGGCCCGGACGTCGGGGCGGTCGCCCCGCGTCGCCCGGTAACGACGGGTCGGACGCGGACGCGGATCCGGGGGACGGCGGTCGCGGCGAGGTCGAGCCGATCCAGATCGAACTGGACGGGATCGAGCGACGGGTGAAACAGCTTCCCGTACCGGCCGGCAATTACGTCGGCCTGTCCGCCACCGACGACGCGCTCTTCTGGCTGTCGCGCTCCGGCTCCGGATTCGGTCCGAACGCTCGCTCGTCCCTGATGGCGCTCGAGATCGACAACGAGGATCCCGAGCCGGTGACGGTGGTCGAGAACGCGCGCTCGTTCGAGCTCTCGCTCGATGGGAAAAAGATGCTCGTGCGGAGGGGGAGCGATCTGTTCGTGCTCGGCGCTCGCCCGCAGAAGGCGAACGATCTGAACGACAGCGTGATCGACCTGAGCGGCTGGACGTTCCCGATCGACGTGCGCGAGGACTGGCGCCAGATCTTCGTCGACGCCTGGCGGCTGGAGCGCGACTACTTCTACGACCCGGGCATGCACGGGGTGGATTGGGACGCGACGCTCACCAAGTACATGCCGCTCGTGGACCGGGTCACGACGCGCAACGAGCTGTCGGATGTGATCGGCCGGGTCGTCGGCGAGCTCTCGGCGCTCCACACGAGCGTGCGGGGGGGCGACCTGCGGGAGGGGGAGGACGACGTTCCCGTGGCGAGCCTGGGAGCGCGGCTCGTCCGGAGACCGGACGCCGGCGGGTATCACGTCGACTACATCTTCGAGACCGACCCGGATTACCCCGACGAGGCATCCCCGCTCGCCGACCCCGAGCTGAACATCGAGGCAGGCGACGTGATCGAGGCCGTGAACGGGGTCGGGACCCTCGAGGTCAGCGATATCGGTGCCCTGCTCCGCAACCAGGGTGGTCGGCAGGTCCTGCTCACCGTCCGCGACGCGGACTCGGGGTCCTCCCGCGACGTGATCGTCGTCCCGACCCGAAGCGCATCCGGTATCCGGTACAGCGACTGGGAATACGGGCGCCGACAGGTGGTCGAGGCACGGGGCGAGGGCAAGATCGGGTACGTCCACCTGCGGGCGATGGGCTCGAACGACATCACGCAGTGGTACCGCGAGTTCTATCCGGTCTTCAACCGCCAGGGGCTCATCATCGACGTGCGCCACAACCGTGGGGGCAACATCGACGCCTTCATCCTCGAGAAGCTCCTCCGGCAACCGTGGATGTACTGGAAGGGGCGGGTCGGACAGCCCACGTGGAACATGCACTACGCCTTCCGCGGGCACATGGTCGTGCTGGTGGATCAGAACACCGCCTCCGACGGCGAGGCGTTCGCGGATGGCTTCCGGCGGCTGGGGCTGGGTGAGGTGATCGGGATGCGGACGTGGGGCGGCGAGATCTGGCTCAGCGCT
>JBDHHV010000118.1:0-11361 GCA_039589195.1 Gemmatimonadota bacterium
ATCGCGATGGAGGAGAACCTCCGGTTCGCGATCCGCGAGGGCGGCCGGACCGTCGGTGCCGGTGTGGTCACCGCCATCCGCGAATAGGGAAGCAGCATGGCCCAGAAGATCCGAATCCGGCTCAAGGCGTTCGACCCCGCGGTCATCGACCAGACGGCTGCGGATATCGTGCGTACCGCGCAAAAGACGGGCGCGTCGGTCAGTGGGCCGATCCCCCTGCCCACGCGGCGACAGCTGTTCACCGTGCTCCGCAGCCCGCACGTCGACAAGAAGTCGCGGGAGCAGTTCGAGCTCAAGACTCACAAGCGGCTCATCGACATCCATGACTCGCGTCCACAGACGATCGACGCTCTTACCAAGCTCGATCTGGCCGCGGGTGTGGACGTGGAAATCAAGGTAGAATGACGGCTTCGATAGACGGCTCATCTCGGCGTTTCCCTCGTCGCGTCGACCTGCGACGTACCTCGAGTACGCCTCGGTCGCCGCTCCTCGGGAGCCTTGACCTGAGCCGTTTCTCTTCGCCGTGAACGGAATGGACGAATCGATGTCCGGAATGATCGGCCGTAAGATCGGCATGACGCAGATCTTCGACGAAAATGGCAGGGCGGTCGGCGTGACCGTTCTCGAGGTCGGACCGTGTCGCGTGGTCCAGGTCAAGACCGCCGAGACTGACGGGTACGCCGCCGTGCAGCTCGGGTTCGGGCAACGGAAGGCCGTCCGCGTGAAGAAGCCGGAAGCGGGCCACGCGGCGCGCGCAGGGCTGGACTTCGTCCCGGAAGTGCTGGCGGAGTTCGACTATTCCGGTGAGGAGTTGGAGCCGGGACAGGAACTCACGGTCGACATGTTCGAAGTCGGCAGCCGGGTGAAGATCTCGGGGCCGACCAAGGGTCGCGGGTTCCAGGGCGTCGTCAAGCGTCACGGCTTCGGCGGTGGCCGTGGGTCGCACGGAGGGAGCTCCACCCTGCGCGCTCCGGGCTCGATCGGGGCGGGGACGGACCCGTCCCGCGTGATCAAGGGCGTGAAGATGGGCGGTCGTATGGGGGGAACGCTCCGGACGGCCATGAACCGGCGTATCGAGCGCATTGATCCGGACAACAACCTGTTGATGGTGCGGGGGTCCGTCCCCGGGGCGAGGAACAACATCGTCCTCATAAGGATGACCTGATGGAAGTCACGGCCTATACGAGGCAGGGTGAGGTGCAGAAGACGGATGCCGCGCTTCCCGACGCCACCTTCGACGGCATCGTGAACGAGCATGCGCTACACCAGGTGGTGACGGCGATCCTCGCGCACCGGCGACAGGGAACCGCGTCGACCAAGACGCGTGGAGCGGTGCGCGGCGGCGGGCGAAAGCCCTGGCGCCAGAAAGGCACCGGGCGCGCGCGAGTCGGTACGATCCGATCGCCGCTTTGGCGTGGCGGTTCGGTCGTCTTCGGGCCGCACCCCCGCAGCTATGACGTCCGGGTCCCACGCAAGGTGAAGCGGCTGGCCATCAGATCGGCGCTCAACGCCCGGGCAGCGGAGGGAAGTGTGGCAGTCGTGGAGCCCCTCGATCTCGAGCAGCCGCGTACCAAGGAGATCTCGGGGCTGATCAAGGGGATCGGAGTCGAGGGGCGCAACCTGCTCCTGCTGACCGACGGGAACAAGCCGAACGTCTATCTCTCCGGACGGAACCTCCCGGGCGTGATGGTTCGCCCCTGGGGGGAGGCGTCGGCCTACGACGTCCTCTGGTCCGATCTGGTGTTGATCGAGTCTTCGGCGCTCGCGGGTGACGGTGGACCGGAAGGAGGCGAGGCATGAGTCGCTCCGCTCGCGAGATCATTCTCCGCCCGGTGTTCACCGAGAAGGCGTCCTGGTTGATGGACGAAGGAACGGACTCGAAGGGTCGCCGCCTCGACAAGGTACGCGAACGGGTCGAGGCTCGACGCAAGTACACGTTCGAGGTCGCGCCGAACGCGACCAAGATAGAAATCCGCAAGGCCGTGGAGTCGATGTTCGACGTGACAGTCAAGTCCGTCCGGACCGTGAACGTGGCCGGGAAGAAGCGCCGGCTCGGTCGGTCGCTCGGACGTCGCCCGCACTGGAAGAAAGCGATCGTCGAGGTCTCCGAGGCCGACACGATCGACGTGTTCGAGGGGGTCTGAGGCATGCCGATCCGCAAGTTCAAGCCGGTCACGTCCGCGTCGCGCTTCCGGTCGGTCTCCATGTTCGATGAGATCACACGGACCGAGCCCGAAAAGTCGCTGACCGAGGGACTCCAGCGATCGTCCGGACGGAATCACCACGGCCGGGTCACGAGTCGCCGCCGGGGAGGCGGTCACAAGCGTCGCTATCGGAAGATCGACTTCCGGCGCGACAAGGATGGTATCCCGGGCCGCGTGGCCGAGATCGAGTACGATCCGAACCGTTCCGCTCGAATCGTACTCATCCACTACGCGGACGGGGAGAAGCGCTACATCCTCCATGCTCGCGGACTGAAGGTCGGGGATCGGATCGTATCGGGCCCCGGTGCGGAGCCCAGGCTCGGGAACTGTCTCACGCTCCGCGAAGTCCCGCTGGGAACCGTCGTGCACGCGGTCGAGCTCATTCCCGGCAAGGGCGCGCAGATGGCACGATCCGCCGGCACCGCCGTACAGGTCGTGGCAAAGGAAGGCGGGATGGTGACGCTGCGGTTACCGAGCACCGAGATGCGAATGGTTCGCGAAGATTGCCGGGCGACCATCGGGCAGGTGGGCAACGTCGATCACGAGCTGGTCAGGCTCGGGAAGGCCGGGCGGTCACGCTGGCTGGGGCGTCGACCCAAAGTGCGTGGCGTCGCGATGAACCCGGTCGACCACCCCTTGGGCGGTGGCGAGGGACGGAGCTCGGGTGGGCGGCCGCCCGTGTCCCCGTGGGGGAAGCCGGAAGGCAAGAAGACGCGCAAGCGTCACAAGGCAAGCGACAAGTACGTCGTCCGCGGTCGGCGGCGCGGCAAGAGCACCCGATAGGAGAGCCGATGCCGAGGAGCGTCAAGAAAGGGCCCTACATCGACGAGAAGCTGCTCCGAAGGGTGCAGCTCATGAACGAGGGGGGCGACAAGCGCGTGATCAAGACGTGGGCGCGGTCATCGACCATCAGCCCCGACTTCGTCGGACACACGTTGGCGGTGCACAACGGGAACAAGTTCATCCCGGTGTACATCACCGAGAACATGGTCGGACACAAGTTGGGCGAGTTCGCCCCAACGCGGCTGTTCCGCGGCCACGGAGGACGGATGGCCAAGGACCGGCGAGGGGGTTTATAGGCATGCAAGCCTCGGCAACGGCGAGGGGGGTCCGCATCTCGCCGCGGAAGATGCGGCTGGTGATCGACCAGATCCGCGGCATCAACGTGAATGACGCGTACGCGATTCTCCAGTTCTCGAAGAAGGGGGCGGCGGGTCCGATCGACAAAGTGCTGCGTTCGGCGGTCGCCAACGCGGCATCGAAGGCGGGTGAGGCCGGGGAATCGCTGGACGTCGACGAACTCTACGTGCGCGAAGCCTACGTCGACGAAGGGAGGACTCTCCGGCGATGGCGAGCGCGCGCCTACGGACGTGCGACACCCGTGCTGAAGCGGAGCAGTCACGTCACCGTCGTCGTCGACACGGAGGAGTGAGCGTGGGTCAAAAAACGCACCCCTACGGATTCCGGCTCGGTCTGGTGAAGCCGTGGAGATCGCGGTGGTACGCGCAAGGGCGCGACTTCCCCAAGCTGCTGGGAGAGGACGAGAAGCTGCGTCAGTACCTGCACGCGCGTCTCGCACATGCCGCGATATCAGACGTCGAGATCGAGCGAAAGCCCTCCAAGATCGTGGTCACGATTCATACCGGTCGACCCGGTGTCGTGATCGGGAAGCGGGGCGCCGAGGTCGACAAGCTCCGGGATGAGCTGGCGCTTCTCACCGACGCCGAAGTGTCGGTCAACGTGGAGGAGATCAAGCGGCCTGAGACCGATGCGCAGCTGGTGGCGGATAACGTGGCGCACCAGCTCATGCAGAGGATCAGCTTCCGCCGGGCCATGAAGCGAGCCGTGCAGGCCGCGATGCGAGCAGGTGCAGCCGGCATCCGGATCCAGTGCGGCGGACGGCTCGCGGGCACCGAGATCGCGCGTACCGAGGGGTACCACGAAGGCCGGGTTCCGCTACACACGCTTCGGGCCGACATCGATTACGCGGAAACGACCGCCAAGACCACGTTTGGCACGATCGGGGTAAAGGTATGGATCTTCAACGGCGAGGTCGTCGAAGATCGCCGCGGACAGACGTATACCGCGGGAGGCCGCCGGTCTCGCGCCGGATGACGCGCTGGCAGGCTGCTGAAGAACTCGAGTGGGTCGCGCGCATGGGTCTTGTGAGTCGAAGACAAGGAACGAGGAGGAAGTCGATGCCTGAGCATCGTCGACGACGAGAGACGCCGTATTCGGCCACAACCCCCATGCGCCCTGCGGGTTACGGCGGCGCGGGGGCATCTCCTGCGTTGTCGCTCCTCCCCGATGGCTCACGACATCGCGTCGTCGCGCCGCCTTGGATCTGCCCCCACGGCGCTCGTAACGCGACCCGCTCGAGTTCTTCAGCAGCCTGCTAGGGGATAGGGAACATGCTACAGCCGAAGCGGATCAAATACCGGAAGCAGCAAAAGGGGCGGTTGCGGGGGAAAGCGAGCCGGGGCAACCGGGTCTCCTTCGGCGACTACGCGCTCCAGGCTCTGGAGCCGGGCTGGATCACGAACCGACAGATCGAGGCGGCTCGAGTCGCGATGACGCGGCATATCAAGCGTGGGGGCAAGGTCTGGATCCGGATCTTCCCGGACAAGCCACTCACGCAGAAGCCGGCGGAAACGCGAATGGGGAAGGGAAAGGGGAACCCGGAGACCTGGGTGGCCCCGGTCAGACCGGGTCGCGTGATGTTCGAGCTGGAGGGCGTTTCGATCGAGCTGGCCCGTGAGGCGATGCGTCTGGCGTCGGCCAAGCTCCCCGTGAAGACACGTTTCATGGTACGGGAGGAATAGGTGCCCGATTTGGACACCGTCACGATCCGCGAGATGACGGACGAGGAGATCGACGAGGAGATCGAGCGCGCCCGGGAGGAGCTCTTCCGCTTGAAGTTCCGGTCAGCGTACGAAGACCTCGAGAATCCTGCGTTGCTGCGCACCCTTCGTCGCGAAGTTGCGCGGCTCATCACGATCAGCCACGAGCGTCGGCTCGTGGCCAGGGAGGAGTCCATTGATGGCTGAGGGTGCCGAAGTGGTCGAGAAGGCTCGCGGCCAACGCAAGGTCCGACAGGGTACCGTCGTGAGCGATGCGATGGACAAGACCGTCGTGGTGTCTGTGACTCGTACGCTCCCGCACCCTTTGTACGGGAAGCAGATCAGCCGGCGTACGCGGTATTACGCACACGACGAGGGGAACGAGTATCAGATCGGTGACATCGTCCGAATCGAGGAGACCCGCCCGCTTTCCAAACAGAAGCGTTGGCGGGTCCTGGAGCTCGTGGATCGCCCGGAGTAGCGGAGAGACAGGATGATCCAGCAGGAGTCTATAGTCCGCATAGCGGACAACTCGGGTGCCCGTCGGGCGCTCTGCATCCGGGTGCTCGGTGGTTCCCGGCGCCGGTATGCCGGGCTCGGTGATGTGATCGTGGTCGCCGTCAAGGACGCGATCCCCGGGGGCACCGTGAAGAAGGGCGAGGTGGCGAGGGCCGTGGTCGTTCGCACCGCCAAGGAGAGCCGGCGTGCCGACGGGAGCTACATCCGATTCGACGAGAACGCTGCGGTATTGATCAACGACGCAGGGGAGCCACGGGCGACGCGGATATTCGGCCCCGTCGCACGCGAGCTTCGCGAGAAGCGGTTCATGAAGATCGTATCCCTAGCCCCTGAAGTCATTTGACCGGCCGCCGCCTGAGACGCGACCGGCTGCCGCCGACTCGGCGAGCTGCAGACGCTATTGCGTCCGAGTGCTCGCCTCGCGACGGCACCGGCCCGCGTGAGCGGCGGATTCGAACGAGTGAAACAGGATGACGAAACGCAAGCTGCACATTCGAACGGGAGACAGGGTGACCGTCGTCGCGGGGAACTACAAGGGCGCGACCGGTCAGGTACTGCGCACGATTCCGGCCAAAGACCAGATCGTCGTGGACGGCATCAACATGCGGACACACCATCGCCGCGCGAGCGTCAACAAGCGCGGTGATGTGAGCGAAGGTGGAATCCTCACGTTCGAGGCTCCCATCTCCGTGTCCAACGTGATGCTCACGTGTCCGCACTGTGACCAGCCGACGCGCGTGACCCGAAGGCGAGACCCGGACGGCACGCTCGAGCGGATCTGCAAGCGCTGCGACAACCCGATCGAAGTGTCGTAAGGACTTAGCAAGGAGTGAGTGACCCGGCCATGGAGAAGCCCAGGCTGAGAGCCCACTACGAGGAGCACGTTCGCGGCAAGCTCGCGGAGGTCTTCGGGTTCGGGAACCCGAACCAGATCCCCCGGCTCGAGAAGATCGTGCTGAACGCAGGGCTCGGTGATGGGAAGGACAATCCGAAGTTGTTGGAGTCGGCGGCGAAGGAGCTCGCCGTGGTCTCGGGGCAACAGCCCGTCACGACGAAGGCTCGCCGCTCCATTGCAAACTTCAACCTTCGTGAGGGAATGCCCGTCGGCGTGATGGTCACGCTCCGGGACACTCGGATGTACGAGTTCATGGACCGTTTCGTCAGCACGGCCGTGCCGCGGATCAGAGACTTCCGGGGATTCAACAGCCGGGCGTTCGATGGGCGGGGGAACTACACGGTCGGGATCCGGGAGCAGATGGTGTTCCCCGAGGTAGACTACGACGAGATCGTTCGCATCCACGGTCTGAACGTGACGTTCGTGACGAGCACCGACAAGGATGACGAGGCGCTCGTGCTGCTTCGGGAGTTGGGCATGCCGTTTCGTGGTGAGACCCCGGTCGTCGTCTAGCAGGAACCAGGTGAGGAGATGCCGAGAAAGGCACTGATCGAGAAGGCCAGTCGCAAGCCGAAGTTCAGCAGTCGTCTGATCCGTCGCTGCCAGCGGTGCGGACGTCAGAGGGCATACATGCGGAAGTTCGGGCTTTGCCGCATCTGTTTCCGCGAGAAGGCGCTACGTGGCGAGATCCCGGGCGTTCGGAAAGCGAGTTGGTGAGATGAGCATGAACGATCCGATCGCGGACATGCTCACCCGCATCCGGAATGCGGGTGGCGCCGGACACCGCCGCGTGGACATGCCGCTCTCGAAGATCAAGATCGAGATCGCGCGAATTCTTGCCGAGAACCACTTCGTTCACGGCTACAAGGTCCTCGATGACGGTGGACATGGACGGCTCCGCGTCTACCTGAAGTACACGAACGATGAGCGCCCGGTCATTCGATCGGTGAGTCGGGTGTCGCGCCCGGGTCTTCGGCGGTACGTGGATGCGAGCTCGATTCCGAAGGTCCGAGCCGGGATGGGCATCGCGATCCTGTCCACCTCCCGGGGCGTGATGACGGACCGAGAAGCACGAGCTCAGCGGGTCGGTGGCGAAGTGCTCGCCACGGTCTACTGAGTCGAGGGAGCGGAGGCGCAAGTGTCGAGAATCGGAAGGCAGCCCATCCCCGTGCCTGACAACGTGGAGGTCGCGATCGATGGCAGCGACGTTCGTGTAAAAGGGCCCAAGGGGGAGCTCGAGTTCCGCTTCGCTCCACGGATGGAGATCGGGCTGGAGGCCGGCAAAGTCACGGTGCGACGGCCTACGGACGAGCCCGGGGACCGTGCCCTTCACGGTCTCACCCGATCGCTGCTCGCCAACATGGTGACCGGTGTTTCGGAAGGGTACGAGAAGGTGCTCGAAATCCACGGGGTCGGCTATCGGGCCGAGCAAAGAGGCAAGTCGCTCGTGCTCAACGTCGGCTACAGCCATCAGGTGGATATCCAGCCTCCGGACGGCATCGAGCTGAGCCTGGACTCCCCTACGGTGATCCGGGTGAAGGGGATCGACAAGCAGCAGGTGGGCCAAACGGCGGCCGAGATCCGCCAGGTTCGGCGGCCGGAGCCCTATAAGGGCAAGGGGATCCGGTATCGAGGCGAATACGTCCGTCGGAAGGCGGGCAAGGCGACGGTCGGCAGCTGATCCAGCGAGGCGAACGATGAAGAATATGGCGCGACAGCGCCGCATCCTGCGGGCTCGAAGGCATGCCCGCGTCCTGAAGAAGATCCGAGGCACGGCGGAGCGTCCGCGTCTCGTGGTGTTTCGGAGCTTGCGGCATTTGGAGGGCCAGCTGGTGGACGACGACCAGGGGGCTACGCTCCTGGGTGTGTCCACTCGGGCCGCGGGTGTACAGGAGGGGGCGGCGTCGCTGGAAGACGTGACAGGAAAGGTCGCGACCAGCTTTGTGGCGGGGAGACTGTTGGCCGAGCGTGCCATTGAGGCTGGGATCAACGAAGTGGTTTTTGACCGTGCAGGGTATCCGTACCACGGTCGGGTCAAGGCATTCGCCGAAGGCGCCCGCAAGGGCGGCCTGCGGTTCTAGCGAGGCGGGATATGGCGAGAGGCAGACGGCGAGACGAGGGCGACAACTTCCGCGAGAACGTCATCTACATCAATCGCGTCTCGAAGGTCGTGAAGGGTGGACGGCGGTTCGCGTTCACCGCGCTGGTGGCCGTGGGTGATGGCCAGGGGCGCGTGGGTACGGCCCTCGGGAAAGCCAACGAAGTGGCCGAGGCGATACGGAAGGGCTTCGAGCAGGCACGTCGGGTGATGGTGAAGGTGCCCGTTGTGAGCGGCACGATTCCGCACGAGATCATCGGGAAGCACGGTGCTGGCCGCGTGCTCCTGAAGCCGGCCGCGCCGGGGACGGGCGTCATCGCGGGTGGTCCCGTGCGGGCTGTCCTCGAATGTGTGGGGGTGCAGGACATCCTCACCAAGAGCCTCGGGACGAACAACCCGATCAACATGGTTCGGGCGACGATGACCGGTCTCCAATCGCTCGTGACGCCGGAGCAGGTCGCAGCCGAGCGGGGGATTGACCTCGAGACGGTTCGGGAGGCGATGCGTGGATAAACAGCTCAAGATCCGACAGGTCAAGAGCGGCCTTGGTTCGCAGAGACGGCAGCGTGACACGCTGCGGGCGCTCGGGCTGCGCCACCATCAGGACCAGGTCGTTCAGCCGGACAACGCCGCGATTCGGGGGATGATCCGCGCCGTGGCGCACCTCGTCCAGGTGGAGGAGGTGGCGAGCGATGGCTGATCGCGAGCGAATCGGACTCGATTCTCTGAGCCCCGCCTCGGGCGCACGCTCGTCGCGCAAGCGTGTCGGTCGGGGACACGGATCCGGCCGCGGAAAGACGTCGGGACGGGGCCACAAGGGACAGAAGTCCAGAAGTGGCGCCGCGATTCCGGCCTGGTTCGAGGGCGGGCAGATGCCGCTCTACCGGCGAACGCCCAAACGGGGCTTCAAGCCGCCACACCGGACCGAATGGAGCATTGTGAACCTCGGAAACCTCGACAGGATCCAGGGTGCGGAAGTCGATCCGCAGATTCTCGTCGAGCACGGACTCATCCGCTCGACCCGGCAGCCCGTCAAGATCCTCGCGCGCGGGGACATAGATCGGGCACTCACGATTCGAGCACACGCGTTCAGCGCGAGCGCCCGCGAGAAGATCGAGGCCGCGGGTGGCAGCGTACTCGTGATCGAGTAGGGCGGCTAAGCACGATGGCGGACGGCCCACAGAGCGCCGCGCGATCGATCCCGAACCTGTTCAAGGTTCCGGAGCTCAAGGAGAAGATCCTCTTCACCTTGCTCTGCCTCGCGATCTATCGTCTGGGCTCCCACATCACGTCGCCGGGCGTCGACGTGGTCGCCCTACAGCAGCTCGCGGGACAATTCCAGGGGACGTTGTTCGGCATCTACGACCTGTTCGTGGGTGGTGGGCTGCAACGGGCGACGGTGTTCGCGCTCGGTATCATGCCGTACATCTCGGCGAGCATCCTCTTCCAGCTCCTGGCCGCGGTGTTCCCGACCATCGAGAAGCTGCAGAAGGAAGGCGAGGAGGGTCGCCGCAAGCTCACGCAGTGGACGCGCTATACCACGGTGTTCCTGTGCATCATGCAGGGGTACGGCTACGCCATCTTCCTGGAGTCGCAGGCGGGGGCCGTCCTGAGTCCGGGGTGGGGCTTCCGTCTCGTGACCGTGCTGATGCTGACCACCGGTGGCGTCTTCGTGATGTGGCTGGGCGAGCAGATCACGGAGCGTGGTGTCGGCAACGGCATGTCTTTGCTCATCTTCTTCTCGATTCTGCAGGGCTTCCCCGGCGCGGTGATCAATACGTGGGAGCTGTTCAGAGCCGGCGGAATCAGCCTCTTCAAGCTGATCGCGCTCGGAATCACGCTGGTCGCCGTGATGGCCGGGGTGGTGGCGCTGACGATGGCAGCGCGGAAGATCCCGGTGCAAATCCCCAGAAAGGTCGTAGGGCGGGGGAGGATTCGCGAAGGTCAACGTTCCTTCATCCCCCTGCGCGTCAACTCGGCCGGGGTCATGCCCATCATCTTCGCGCAGTCGATCATCATCATCCCCGGCACTCTGGCCGCCTTCACCGGTAACCCCGGGCCGGGCCAGGGCGGAGTGGGGGGAGTCCTGTACGATCTGAGCCAGATCTTTCAGGTCGGCTCGGTTTGGTACTACGCGACGTACGTCGTTCTGATCGTCTATTTCACGTACTTCTACACCTCGATCATCTTCAACCCCGTGGACCTGGCGGACAACCTGAAGCGCCAGGGAGGATTCATCCCGGGTGTGAAGCCCGGCTCGGCCACGGCGGACTACATCGACCACGTCTTGACTCGGATTACGCTCCCCGGATCGGTTTTCCTGGCGCTGATCGCGGTTCTTCCGTTCCTGATCTTCGAGCTGTTCGACATCCAGACCTTCTTCTTTGGCGGCACCTCTCTGCTGATCGTGGTCGGGGTGGCTCTCGACACGGTGCAGCAGATGCAGCAGCACCTCCTCCTGCGGCATTACGAAGGATTCATGAAGAAGGGGAGAGTTAAGTACCGCGGCCGCCAACGTTACATGTGATGGCCTTCGATAAGAGCCACGATTCGGCGTTCGACTACGTCGCCGCTTCCTGCGGCGTACCCGGTGTACGCGGGAGGCTGTCGTGCGTCTGATTCTCATGGGCCCTCCCGGGGCCGGGAAGGGGACGCAGGGGGACCGATTGGCTGCCCGACTCGGTGTGCCGCGACTCTCCACGGGCGACATGCTCCGCGAGGCGCGCCGGACCGGGACACCGTTGGGCCGGGAAGCTGAACGGTACATGGACGCCGGCGAGCTGGTCCCCGATGATGTCATCCTCG
>JBDHHV010000119.1:0-11352 GCA_039589195.1 Gemmatimonadota bacterium
TGGTGGAGATCTCGGCGAGGCTGCCGAGGTACGCTTGCGTCGCACGTTCCGCCTCGTCCGGACTGCGCACGCTCTCTCCGAGGTAGTCGAGTGTTACACGGAAGCCGGCTCCATTCAACGCGCGCGCGGCGCGCAGGGCCTCCGCGCCGGTCTCGCCTGCCGCGAACCTGGTTGCCATGCCCCTCGCGCCCGGCAGCTTGAGGAGCGCGTTCTTGAATCCCTCTCGCTCGCTGAGGAATAGGAGGGACTTACGGAGCATCGTCGCTCGGTACATCGCCCTCCGCGCCCGAGACGAGACAACGGCGCAGATCGTTGGCGGTGTACAGAATGAGCGTGGGAAGACCTGCTGCCTCGATGTGTTGCCGCCCACCCTCCTCCCGATCCACGAGCCCGAGCACGGCGAGCACCTCGCCCCGCGCCTGGCGCACCGCATCCAGGGCCTTCAGCGCGGAACCCCCGGTGGTGATGACGTCCTCCACAATCACCACCCTCGCACCGGGCTCGAAGCACCCCTCGATGAGTTGCCCCTTCCCGTGACGCTTCGCTCGCTTTCGAACCGAGAAAGCGTGGATCGGCTCTCCCTGCCGCCAGCTCTCGGATGCGATCGCATAGGCTAGAGGGTCGGCCCCCATCGTGAGCCCTCCGATCGCGTCGGGACGATGGCCGGCTGCACGAATCGCTTCGAACCCCACCTGACCGATCAACACTTGACCATGCGCGTGCATCGTCGTGGTTCGACAGTCGATGTAGTAGTCGCTTCGCGCACCCGAGGCGAGCTCGAAATCTCCGAGACGGAACGAACGCTCCGCCAGGAGCCGGCAGAGCCGATCACGCGGGTCGTTCAAACGCCCCTCGTCCATCGAACAGAGCTCTTGCGCACCAGGTCAGCCGGCCCGCCGGAGCGCCTCACCGGTCTCGGAGTCACACGCCGCGCAGAGTCCGTACAGCTTCAGCTGACGCGTGATGACGTGGAAGCCGCGGGTGCTGGCCACCTCGCCCTGGATCCGATCCAGCTCGCCGCGGTGAAACTCGACCACTTCGCCGCAAGAGGTGCAAATGAGATGATCGTGGTGCGCGGGTCCGATACGCGGCTCGTAGCGCTTGAAGCCCTCATCGAAATCGTGCTCGGAGGCGAGGCCGACCTCGACCAACAAGCTGAGCGTGCGGTACACGGTCGCCTTCCCCACGTGATCCCCACGCTCCAGGAGGCGGGCCGCGATGTCGTCGGCAGACAGATGGGTTACGGACTCGAACAGCGTGCCCGCGATCGCCGCTCTCTGGTGCGTCACGGGCAAATGGTGCTCGTGGAGTGCGGCCCTGAACAGGCTCATCATCACGGCCGCGCAGCCGAGGGGCGGGCGGGGTGTGACGACTTCGCTCATGTATAGTCTCCGGGTGGCGAACCTGTGTGACGGACCACTGTGACGGACCACCAGGTGGGTCGTTCTCACGCTGTTGAGAACAAGATACGCTTCCGAATCAGGCCTGCAACCAGCCCTCCTCGAAGTCGCTTCTCACCTGCCGAAGGAATCGGTCGACCGGTGACGCCGCCTCGGGCACCAGATAGCGATCCGAAAAGTGATTCAGCGCGCGTCGCATGGGGACGAACGCCCCGGCCGCGTCGCGGTACAGGGAGTCCAGCGCCTGTCGGCGCGCGTACGGGTCCTCCGAAGCGAGCAGGAAGCCGGTCTGGCCCATCTCCTCGTAGTAATCGATGTTCGGCCCGCCGGCCCGGTTCATCCGTGCGGTGATATAGTCCGGGAAGAGGCCCGACAACCACAGGGCGAAGTTGCCCAGGTGTGCCCGCAGGAGGAAAGCCCGTGGGCCGGAGGCCTCGTCGATGTCCTGGACGATGTCGACCAGATAGTGGTACTCCTCGTCGTCGTATTCCGCGATCCGCGTGAATCGGTCGGACTGGCCGAAGTGCAGGACCAGCGACGCCAGATAATCAGCCAGCACGCGGCTCTCGATGCCACCGGCGAGCAGGCTCTGGCGCAGGAGGACGTACAGCACGATGCGAAGCGGGAAGGTGGAGAGGGTGGGGCCCTCGAGGATCGCCTCGAGCGTGGCCGGATCGTCCAGCAGAGGATCGATGCCCCGCTCGCTCAGGATCGATTCCCACCGGCGCTCGCGCGAGGGGTCGTCACGCCCCAGAGCACGCACCAGCAATCGTGCTTCGTCCCTACCGAAGGACATGCGTACGTTCGGCAGGATCACCTTGACCCTCCTTCACTCCTCGATCCGAACTTCTCCGCGGGCCTCGAATAGCGACAACAGGCCCGGTGCTCGGGCGGCTCACCGTCATCTCGATGACGTGACGGATGGCCCCGGCGTCACTCGCCGTGGCGCTGTATCTTCGCGCCCCGCTTCAGGATCCGACCACACGGGGGAGCCTGGGCCGCTCCATCCGGGTACACGATATGTGCAGGAAGCTTGCCGGACGCCGATCGACCGATGGCGTACCGCTTTTCGACCCGAAACCCGGGGCGCTAGGTTGAGCACGAAGAGCCAACACGGTCTGGAGGATCGCATGGTGGAGGGTTCAACGCACGAAGACGCTCACACGGAGCGCTCACCTCGAGTCCGACTTCGCGCGGCGGGTGTGTGTCTGACGCTGGCGTTCGCGGTGGCGTGTGGGGCGGGTGGGGAAGGGGGCGGGGGGCAGGACGTGCCCACGCCGCTGCTGTCGCAGGAGGCCGGATCGCCCGGCGACTCGAGCCCCGCCGGCTCGAGCGAGCTCGTAGTGGTGCGCGTGGGTGGTCACGAGATCCGCGTCGAGATCGCCGACGATTCAGCGGAGCGCGAGAGAGGTCTCATGCACCGCGAGTCGCTCCCCGAGAACCAGGGGATGCTGTTCGTCTACGCCAGCCCGGCCACGCGATCCTTCTGGATGAGGAACACGCTGATCCCGCTCGACATCGCGTTCATCGACCCGGATGGTGTGATCGTCGACATTCAGCAGATGCAGCAGACGCAAACCGAGGAGCTGACCACATCGAAGTTCCCGGCCATGTACGCGCTGGAAATGAACCTGGGTTGGTTCGAGGCGAACGGGGTCGAAGTCGGCGAGCGGCTCGAGTTCTGAGCGACTGGAATCTCGAAGGAGACAGTGGTCTCGGAGGAGATAGAGGACGTGTCTGGGCACACGATGACGCCGGAAGCCGTAATCGAGACAGACCACCGGATCGAGCGCGACTCGATGGGCGAGGTCCGGATCCCGTCGGACAAGCTGTACGGCGCGCAAACAGAACGCGCCCGCCAGAACTTCCCGATCAGCAAGCTGCGGTTCAGCAGGCATTTCCTGGAAGCGCTGGGGGCCATCAAGCTCACGGCCGCGAGTGTGAACCGCGAGCTGGGCACCCTGGACGCCGAGCGCGCCGACGCGATCGAGCGGGCCGCCACCGAAGTCATGGAGGGCGCGCTCGATGAGCACTTCGTGCTCGACATCTTCCAAACGGGATCCGGCACGTCCACCAACATGAACGCGAACGAGGTGATCGCGAACCGGGCGATCCAGCTGCTGGGCGGGGAAGTCGGCACCCGAGAGCCCGTGCACCCCAACGACCACGTGAACCTCGGGCAGTCCTCGAACGATGTGATTCCGACGGCCACGCACGTCTCGGCGCTTCTCGCCATTGACCGTGAGTTGCTCCCGGCTTTGCGTGTCTTCCGAGACGCGCTGGAGGAGAAGTCGCGGGAGTTCGATGGAGTGCCGAAGGCGGGGCGGACTCATCTGCAGGATGCGACCCCGATCCGTCTGGGGCAGGAGTTCGGCGGGTACGCGAGCCAGGTCGCGCACGGAATCAAAAGGGTCGAGAGAACACGCGCGTCGCTGGCGGAGCTCGCGATCGGCGGCACGGCGGTGGGGACGGGTATCAATACGCACCCGGAGTTCGGCCGCCGAATGGCCGCGGGTCTGTCCGACCGCCTCGGCGTTGAATTCCGAGAAGCCGAGAATCACTTCGAGGCTCAGTCGGGTCGCGATGCGGTCGTCGAGGCGAGCGGTGCTCTCCGCACGGTGGCCGTCAGCCTCACGAAGATCGCCAACGACGTCCGATGGCTGTCCTGCGGGCCACGCACCGGCATCGGAGAGATCAATCTCCCGGCCGTGCAACCGGGCTCATCGATCATGCCGGGCAAGGTGAACCCGGTGATGGCGGAGTCCGTCCTTCAGGTATGCGCGCAGGTGGTCGGCAACGATGCAGCGATCGTAATCGGCGGCCAGTCGGGCGTCTTCGAGCTCAACGTCATGATACCCGTGATGGTGCACAACCTGCTGGAGAGTATCACGGTTCTCTCGTCGGCGACCCGCGAGTTCACGGAGCGCTGCGTGCGCGGGATCACGGTGAACGAGGACAGGTGCCGCCGGAACGCCGAGTCCACAGCCGCCCTCGCGACGGCCCTCGCCCCATCCATCGGCTACGATAAGGCGGCCGAGGTGGCAAAGCGCTCGCTGAAAGAGGACCGGACGTTGCGCGAGGTCGTACTCGCGGAAGGCCTGATGAGCGAGGAGGAGCTGGACCGGATCCTCGATTTTCGCGCGATGACGGAGCCGGGGCTGGACTGACGGGGATCGGGGGGAAGCACCCGCACGGGGTCTTCGATCGTCAGACAAGTGCGCGCGAAGATGGCCACGCGCACTTGGCACCTGGATTTCACCCCAGAGGCCGAACTCGCGTGGCCGATCGACACGGAGGACTGGTACGTCGTGGCACGTAGCGCGTACGAAGTCCTTATCACACACGGCCAAGCTGGGGGCGCCATTCGCTGGGCCGACCGAATCCTCGGCCGTAACCAGCTCATGGCCGAATCGCTGACCATGAGCGTCATGCGCGAGCCCGACCCGGACTTCGTTCCCGCCATCGTGGACTGGATGCAGAAGCTACGCGCCACACCCGACTCGCTACGACCGTTGTTCGAGGAGGCTGTGACCTTCCGCCGTAAGATCGACCAGGACGTAGGCGAGATGCTGTCCATGCTCGCTGAATTGACGGAGATGGAACGATGAGACGGTGGGTGGCCCGCGCATTGCGTGATATGCCCCGGACGTGCGGGCTGACTTGATGGAGACGGAACCGTGAAAAAACTGTTGCTACTGCCATTGATAGCCGTGCTGGGCTGCGAAAGCGACACCCCGCTCGGTGACGTGTCGGGCATCGAAGGCAATTTCCAGGGTACGTGGACACTGTCGTGGGGGACCAACAACCCGAACATCAACCCGCCCGGCATCACCACCACCTGTCCCGGCTCGATCGGACTCGGTGACCGGTTCCGTGACGCGTTCGGTGGCGCGTTCCTGATCTTCGCCGAGGGTGGCTGTACCGACGGTAGCCCGGTAAGCGGCGAGGTGGTAAGCGGTCGTGCGCGTGCCGACGGCGGCGTGAACTTCACGCTACAGGTACCGCCAACGCGAGGTGAGGAGAAGTTCGAGGACGACATCTGGGAGGACATCTTCGCCGGGTCGGGCGTGATCCTGCCGGACCTCATCATCGGGTGCCGGATCGTGGACGCGGACAACCAGTTCACGGGCGCCGTGCTGGGCTCGAACCTTGGCGTATCGGCGTCGGCCGGTGTCGAGTGTCCTGGCCCACTGGAACCCATCCTCGTACAGCTACAGGTCCGGTTCGCGGGGGACAGGTAGGCTAGAACGGGCACTCCATCCGCCGGCTCTCGCCTCACGACTGCCACGGTTCCCACGCACGCGGTACGTTGACCGTCAGCCGCCTGCTTGTTCTCCAGGTGACAGGCGGCTTCGCTCGGGCAACAACCGGCGGATGGACGCGGCCGTAAGCCCGTATGTTTCGCGGTCGTCCGCGCGCCGGACGAGCCACTCGCCGCCCCCGTTCTCCGTCTCGACGAGCCTGAGCGAGAGCACGAGCGACCTGGCCGTGATGTCGCCTTCGCCGACCGCGAAGATGTCGAGCGCACCATCGGGCCTCGTGAAGTCCGCCGCGGCCGCCTCGGCATCGCTCGGGAACGTGCTACTGGCCGAGAGCGTCGCGAGCATCCGGAGGAGATCCTGCACGGTTGACGTATCCGCGGGCGTGTCACCGACGCGCCACCCGCCTTCGCCTCTGACCAGGGTTGCCTCGTCCTCCCCGCGCCGGATCAAGATCTCCCGTAACGCGGCCGTGTCGAGCGTCGCGATCAGTCGGTCTCGCCAACCGTCACGATCCCGGCTCAGGTAACCGCCCAAGGGTCCGTCCAGTCGGTACACCGCCGCCGCGCCGGCATCCCGCACGTAGTATCCGCCCCGTCCGCGGTCTCGATTCCCCAGGTGAAACGCGATCGGACCCCCGGCATCGGCGTACAGCTCGATCCGCCTCCCGGAGGAGTCGGAGACACCGAGTGTCTCGTGATTGTCGGGGTTTCGGGCCACGAGCTCCGTCGCACGCGCCTCGTCCAGCGCAGGGAGGAGATCGGCGATCTTGGCGGAGTCGGCCGGGTGGCTGTCGACCGCCCAACTCAAGCCGGCTCTTTCGAGCCGGATCGTGTCGCCCAGCGCGAGCTGTATAATGTCCACACGGATCGGATCCCCCACGGCCTCCAACGAGAAGCCGGCGCCCGCGTCGATCGTTCCGCCACCATCGTCCCTGCTACTGAGCCTCAGCAGGAGGAGGGCCACGAGCACGCCGAGGAGGGCGGCGACAAGCCTCAAGTGCCTGGTGCTCACGTCGCGCCTCCGCATCCCGGCTGGTACAGACGTGCGTACGTGGCCCTGCGCCGAGCCAGCCTGAACATGCCGAACAGCACGAACAGCAACGGTACGCCGATCAGGTTCCCGTACTTGGCGGTATCACGCGCGAGCGCGCTTCTCCACACCAACTGGGGCGCAGCGCGGTCCTTGGATCGGATCGAGATCAACGCCTCGTCCTGGGCGAGCCAGTCGACGGCGTTCTGGAAAAACGTCCATCCGCCGGGGCCGAGCCCCTCCAGGATGTCGTCCTGGACCAGCGAGGCGGTCCCGAGCAGCACGATCCGTCCGGTCCCCTCCGAGTCTTCGCCGGGAGCGTGACCCAGCAACGCGGCGGCCACGACTTGTGGTCCGAGGTCCGCGGCGGGAACGCTCGACCAGTCCTGGCTCACGTCCACCGATACCGGCGCGCTGAAGGTTCCACCGAACTGCGTCGTGACGAGGAGCGGAACGACGGAGGCGGTGTCCGTCGTGGTCAACTCGAGCGGACTGGACCACTGGACCGGAACGGCCCCGAGGTCACGCACGATCACGTGATCGGAGGCGGGCTGGCTGATCGGCCACAGCGGGTATTGTCGCACGATCGGGATCCCGGCGGTCCCGCGTAGCTGCACGTTCTGGTGCGCGCGCAGATCGTACGTCACTCCCGGTGTCACCCTGGCCCCGTGGGCCGTGAGCAGCGAGTCGAGCACCGGGTGAAAGCCGGGTTCGGCGACGAGCGTCTGCTGGTTGACCTCGATACCCGGCAACATGATGAGTGCGTCCCCGCCGCGCTCGATGTACTCTCCAAGCAGCCGCCCCTCCGGCTGGCCCAGCGGTGTGCGCGGGCCGGCGACCACCAGCACATCGATCGAGTCCGGGATCTGCACGAGGGCGGAGTCCAGCCGTAACGTCTGCACCTGGTACTCCTCGCGCAGCTGCGATGACACGATCCGCATCTGGCCGGAGGGGTCCAGCTCGCCGTGGCCGCTCAGGAAGGCGACCGCCGGACGCCGCGCGGAGATCATCGAGCGGATCATGGAGGCGAGGCGGTACTCCAGGTCCGCGGACGCGCGCACGAAGGGGATTGCGTCGACCTCCCCGGCATATTGCACCGCCAGCCCCAGGTACCCCGATCGGACCTGTAGCTCCTCCTCGCCAAAGACGTTGAACTCCACCGGCTGGATGCCCAGCGTGCGCGCCTCTCGCTCCGCCTCCTCGTCATCGTCAGGCGAGAGACGAACCAGGTTCAGGTTCGAGCCACCGGCGGCGTCGAAATCACGCAGCACGTCTTCGACATCCCGCTTGAGCGATGCGAACTGGGGAGGGATCTCCGGCGAACGGAAGAACTTGATCGTGACGATGTCGTCGAGGCCTCCCACGAGGTCGCGGGTCGGGTCCGAGAGCGTGAACAGCTTGCCCGGAGTCAGATCCAGCCTGCCTCGAAGCTGCGCGCCCACCACGCTCGCCAGGATCGCCAGGGCTACCAATCCCGCCGTGCCGACGACGAGACGACGGTACGGCTCACGCTCACGGCTCATGATCACGCGCATGAGCGAGAAATAGGTCAAGGCCAGGAACGCCGCCGTCACGGCCGCGAAGTACAGCACGTCCCGGAAGTCGATCACGCCACGCGCCACGTTCTCGAAGTGGCCGAGAATGCCGAGGCGCGTCGCGATCGTCCCCAGGATCGCGGGAAGACCGAGAACCACGACTTCGAGCCCGATCAGGTACAGACCGAACGTGATCGCGACCCCGAGGATGAACGCCGTCACCTGGTTCCGCGTGAGCGAGGACGCCCACAGGCCGATCGCGACGAGTGCTGCGAGCAGGAACGCAGCCCCAAGGTATTGTGCGAAGATCACCCCCCACTGGAGGTCAGCCCCCCACGTCAGCGCGAGCGGGACACCTAGCGTGCCCAGGAGGGCGATCAAGAGGAAGAGGAAAACACCCAGCGCCTTCCCGAGCAGGAACTCGAGGACGCTCAGAGGCTGTGCGAGCACCACCTCGAGCGTCCCGTCCTGACGCTCCTCGGCAATCGAGCGCATGCTTACGGCCGGGACGAAGAAGAGGAGCAACCAGGGCAGGAGGCTGATCATCGACCGGAGCGAGCCCTCCCCCACGAGATACGCGTCCCGGAAAAAGAAGAAAAAGTTGATGCCCAGGAAGACGACGAGGAGGATGTAGGCGGTCGCGTGATCGAAGTAGCTGGCCACCTCGCGCCGGGCGATCGTCCACACGCGGCTCATGAGCCCTCTCCCGCGCCGCCCCCCGACTCCGCTTCGTCTTCGACGGCTTCCGCTTCTACCGGGGCGGCGGGCTCGGTGAGCTCGCGGAACAGGTCTTCGAGGCTCTCCTGCTCGAGGTGCAGCTCCCAGAGTGGCCAACCGCGGGCTGCGGCCAACTCGAAGATGTTCACCCGTGGATCGAGTCCACCGGCCCCGCTCACGGCGAATCGGGACCGCCCCGTCTCATCCGCTACCGGCCCATCCCCCGTGTCCCGTATCGAATCGACGGCCGAGACGGTGTCGAGCGCTTCGATCGCCGCGTGGGCCTCGACGGGCGGCGCCTCGATCTCCACGCTGACGCGCGTGCCGCGGGCCCCCGAGGAGACGAGCGATGCTACCGATCCGTCGGCGATGATCCGTCCGCGGTTGATGATCAACACGCGGCTGCACGAGCGCTGGACCTCCTGCATCACGTGCGTGCTGAGGAGCACCGTCCGGTCGCCCCCGAGCTCGGTGATCAGGTGCCGGATCTCGACCCGCTGGTTCGGATCCAGACCCTCGGTCGGCTCGTCGAGAATCAAGATCTCGGGCTCCGACAGGATGGCCTGGGCCAGCCCCACCCTCTGCCGGTATCCCTTGGAGAGCTGGCCAATCGGCCGGTAGTAGACGTCTGCGAGCCCGGTCTGAGCCACGACATCGTCGGTGCGTCGGCGTCGGTCCTCACGCGACATCCCACGCAACCGACCCATGAAGTCGATGTACTCGCAGACAAGCATGCCTGTGTACAGAGGGTTCGTCTCGGGCAGATAACCGATCCGGCGGCGTAGCTCCGCGCCGCTCTCCTCGATCGAGATCCCGTCGATCTCGATGCGTCCGGCATCGGGCTCGAGGAATCTCGTCAGAAGCCGCATCGTAGTCGTTTTCCCCGCTCCGTTCGGGCCCAGGAATCCGACCACTTCGCCCCGGTCGATGACGAAACTGGCCTCATCGACGGCGCGCACCCCGTCGAACGACTTCACTACGTTTGTGAGAGCGAGAAGCGACATCGGGCCTGAGAGTATTCTGAAGCTGCAGCCACGCCAACGGATCGAATACCGTGATCTTCAGGGGTGCGAAAGTAGTGACGCCCCCGTCCAAGTCAAGCGCGGACGGCGGGTCTCACGGAACCACGGCAGGTGCCCGAGCGGCCTCCTGGGGCTCGGGACAACCGGCCGGCCGCAGCGTAGATTCAGCCACCCTCGCTGGCCGGGGTCGGCGAACCGCCGCTGGACGGCGCCGGGGCACCATCTCGAGGCCGTCGTCAGCGGTCTGCTCGATGTCGAATAGACAAGTGGGATCGAATGGAGGGGAACCTCGTGTGTGCATACATGGCATCGGAACGGAAAGCCATCTTTCGTGACGTTCGCTCGTTGCAGTCGGCCGGGCTCATGCGGGCCACGCTCGTGCTCCTGGCCCTCGTCGCGATCCCTCACGCGATCGCGGCGCAGACGGCGTCGGGCGCCGAGGTCGAGTTCTCGCTCGAGCGCATCCACGGGAGCGGCGACTTCTCGGCCGCCTCCTTCTCGGGCACCTGGATGCAGCGCGGGTGGGCAACGCTCGACCGGAACGAGGCGGGGGCGACGGAACTGTGGCGCGTGGATGCTGAGACGGGTACCCGCGAGCCGTTGATCAGCGCGGCGGACCTCGTACCCGAAGGGGCGGATGCGGGCATTCGAATCGAGCGCTTCTCGTTCTCGGGTGACGGCCGCAAGGTACTCCTGTTCAGCGATTCCGAGCAGGTGTGGCGCGCCCGGACGAGGGGCACTCACTACATCTACGACCTCGACCAGCGGTCGCTGACCCCCATCAGTCGAATCGCGGGCGGACAGATGTTCGCGAAGTTGTCGCCGGATGCGGGGGCGGTCGCCTTCGTTCGCGACCACGATCTCTTCGTCACGGATCTCTCGACCGGCGTGGAGAGACGTCTGACGACGGACGGAAGCGAGACGATCATCAACGGCACGACGGATTGGGTCTACGAGGAGGAGCTCGGCCTGCGCGACGCGTTTCGGTGGAGTCCGGACGGACGTCGAATCGCGTACTGGCAACTCGACCAGAGCCCCATTCGCCCGTTCTTCCTGATCGATGAGACGCAGCTCTACCCGGAGCTGAGCCCGGTTTCCTATCCGAAGGCGGGCACCCCGAACTCGCACGTGCGCGTGGGGTCGCTCGATTTGGAGACCGGGCAGACGACCTGGTTCGACACCGGTGACGATCCAGACATCTACATCGCACGGATGGAGTGGGCGGCCTCCTCCGAAGAGGTCGTGATCCAGCGATTGAACCGGCACCAGAACCGGCTCGAAGTGTTGCTCGGAGACGCGAGCACGGGGGGAACGAGGCCGCTGCTCGTCGAGACCGATGACGCATGGGTCGATGTCGACGATGACATGACGTGGCTCGACGGAGGTC
>JBDHHV010000120.1:0-11227 GCA_039589195.1 Gemmatimonadota bacterium
CATGTCGATGGGGGCCGTGCTTTACCGGGCCGGGACGATCAAGGCGTCGGAGTTGGGAGGGCTGTACAAGTCCATGCCCCTCACCGCGACGTTCTGCATCATCGGGGCGATGTCGATCTCCGCGTTTCCGTTGTTCAGCGGCTTCGTGAGCAAGTCGATGATCATCTCGGCCGTGGGCGAGCAACACCTGACACTCGCCTTCCTGGGCTTGATGTTCGCCTCGGCCGGCGTAATGGAGCACTCGGGGATCAAGATCCCGTTCTTCGGCTTCTTCGGTCACGATTCCGGGATTCGGTGCAAGGAAGCCCCGGTGAACATGCTGATCGCGATGGGCGTGACGGCGGCGCTCTGCATCGGTATCGGCGTGTTTCCCGGGCCGTTGTACAGCCTCCTCCCGTACGAGGTCGAGTACCAGCCGTACACGGCCACGCATGTGATGACCTCGTTCCAGCTCCTCCTGTGGGCGGCGCTGGCGTTCGCCGTCCTGATCCGGACGGGGCTCTATCCGGCCGAGACACCGTCCGTCAACCTGGACTTCGATTGGACGTATCGCCGGCTCCTGCCCCGCGTAGTCGCCTCCCTCGGTCGGGGCGGAAGGTGGGTGCAGGGTCACGTGCTCGACCGGGCGCAGAGGAATATCGGCAGGTTCCTCGATGGCGTGTACCGGCACCACGGTCCCCCGGGCGTGTTCGCGCGGACGTGGCCGACGGGGAGCACCGTGCTATGGATCGCCCTGATGCTTGCCGCGTACCTGCTGCTATACTACCTGCAATGACCCTCGCCGGCCTGGAGCCACTCGACGCTGGCGGGAGAGTGCTCGAGCGCGCGGAAGCGGTCCGCCGTTACGGTCCGACCCGCTCGCAAAAGCTCGTGTTCACGAACGGCTGTTTCGACATCGTTCACAGGGGACATCTGTCGCTGCTCGCCCGCGCACGGGAGCTGGGCGATGTGTTGCTCGTGGGGCTCAACTCGGACGCCTCGGTCAGACGCCTGAAGGGGGCGGGCCGGCCGATCTTGCCCGAGGCGGATCGGGGCTTGTTGCTCGCGTCCCTCCGCTTCGTCGATGCGGTCACGCTGTTCGACGAGGACACGCCCCTACAGCTCATCGAGTCGCTGCAGCCCGATATCCTCGTGAAGGGTGCGGACTACTGCCTGGAGGATGTGGTGGGGGCGGACGAGGTATGGGCGCGTGGGGGAGAAGTGATGTTACTGCCGCTCGAGCCGGATCGCTCGACCTCCGAGTTGCTCCGACGGCTGACAGATCGGTGACTTCTCTCGGGGGTCCGTAGGACTCTTCACGGATCGTCGACACCGTCGGGATCGGGGCGGCGCCTAGCTTGACGCCCGGGCATCCCGCCGTCCAGGTTGGTCGCCGTGCCAACCTGGTGCCGCTCCCGGCGGCAGCCGTGTCGCGGAGGGGTGGAATCAGATACGCGTATACCATAGATGGGGAGACCGGCTGATGTCGGAAGCGGCACCTCCGCCGCGAGCAGGGGATCGACCATGAGCGCTTCGGGAGACCGAGCTGCAAGAGTGCCAGTCCGCGAGCCAGGGGTGCTACGTCAGCGCGTGGCCGACTACGTGGCGCTGACGAAGCCGCGCATCACGATGCTCGTGCTCGTGACGACGGCGGCCGGCTTTTACCTCGGAAGCCCCGGGGGACTGGACCTCCTCCTCCTCTTCCACGCCCTGTTGGGGACCGCGCTGGTCGCCGGCGGAACCAGCGCGATGAACCAAGTGCTGGAGCATGACGTTGATGCACGTATGGCACGCACGCGCGACCGGCCGCTTCCGGCCGGCAGGCTGAGCTTGGCACCTGCGACCCTGTTCGCGGGCGGCCTTTCCGCGCTCGGAATCGCGTACCTCGCGCTGTCCGTCAACCTGCTCACCGGAGTGCTCGCCGCGCTCGCGTTCGTCGTGTACGACCTCATGTACACGCCGTTGAAGCGCGTGCACTCGCTTTCGACCCTCGTCGGCGCGATCCCCGGCGCTCTGCCCATCGCGGGCGGTTGGACGGCGGCCAGGGGTGAACTCGGACCGGGGGCGTGGGCGTTGTTCGCTATCCTCTTTCTGTGGCAGTTGCCACATTTCCTCGCGCTCGCGTGGCTGCTCAAGGACCAATATCGAGACGCGGGGCTTCGAATGCTGAGCGTGGGCGATCCGAAGGGGATCAACACACGCCAGCAGACACTGCTCTACACGCTGGCACTGGTGCCGGCCAGCCTAGTCCCCGCGTTGCTCGGTCTCGCGGGGCCGGTCTATTTCTGGGTGGCGCTCGCTCTCGGAGCCGTGTTCGTGTGGCAAACCTGCAGGTTCTGGGGATCGACCTCCCGACGGACGGCTGGACGCCTGTTCCGCTACTCGGTGATTTATCTCCCGGTTCTCCTCACCGTTCTGGCGATAGACAAGCTATGAAGACGAGAGTTGGCTCGGCCGCTCAGCCGGCCAGCGAGCCCCACCACCGGAGGCCCGCATGAGCTTGACTGCACGCGCGGTGCGGGACGGCATCGCCGCAGGTCTGCTGGCCGGGCTCGTCCTGGCCGTATTGTTCTATTTTTACGACCTGGGGCAGGGGGCGCCGCTCCGGACTCCCACCTTCCTGTGGAGTGCGATCCTGCAACGGGGCGAGCTGGAGCCTACGGCGGGAGTCCTGATCGGATTCACGATCGTCCACTTCATCGTGTGGGCCGTCCTCGGGTTACTCGCCTGTGTGTTGATCGGCTGGGCGGGACTTCCACGCAACCTGTTCATCGGTGCGGCGTACGGGCTCTTCGCATGCTCCCTGGTCTTCTATCTGGGCCTGGTCCGCGCTCCCATCGATCAGGTGCTGTCGGCGCCCGGGTGGCCCGCCGTCTTCTTCGGGAACGCGATCGCCGGCGTGGTGATGTTCACCCACTTGCATTGGGTGGGCTCCGAGCCCGGGATCACCGGCTTCGTGGACTTCGTTCAGGCACACCGCACGGCGCGCGTCGGGATCACGGCCGGGCTGATCGGCGCCCTCACCGTCGCCATCTGGTTCCTGATCGTGGATGTGATCGCGCGCGAGCCCTTCTTCACCCCCGCAGCGATCGGGGCGCTCCTGTTCCAGGGCGGAAGCGGCGTCGAGGATGTCACGGTCGCCGTCGGGCCCGTGCTCGGGTACAGCTTCGTGCACTTCACCTTCTTCATCCTGTTCGGCGTGACCCTCTCCGGACTCACCGAGCAAGTCAGGCGGTTTCCGCCTTTGGTCTTCGGTCTCTTGATCCTGTTCGTGGTGTTCGAGGTCTTCTTCATCGCGTTGGTAGCGATTCTCGGACGCTGGATGCTGCAGGAACTCGCGTGGTGGTCGATCCTGATCGGAAACGTACTCGCTGCCGTCACGATGGGAGTGTACATGTGGCGTGCGTACCCGGAGCTCGCGGGACGACTGAGGGACGACGTGCTCTGGGCCAGCTAGCACGGCGCTTCTCACGCGCTCGCCGGCACCGCGTTCCGACATCCCGCAGAGCGGATAGGTGAGCGGGGAAGCCCCCCTCCTCCTGGCGACTCGCAGCGAGCACAAGTTGTTCGAGGCCCGCGAGATTCTGTCAGGCGCCGGCGCTCGCATCGTGAGCCTCGTGGACCTCGGGCTCGCCGAGACGCCCGAGGAGGCGCACCTGGAGCCCTTCGACACCTTCGCGCAAAACGCCCTTTCAAAGGCTCGCCATTTTCACTCGCGGTCCGGATTGTGGACGATCGCGGATGATTCGGGTTTGTGTGTGGACGCGCTGGACGGTCTGCCGGGAGTCCGCACGAAGCGATTCGCGCCGGAGCCGATGGTTGCCGAATGGGGCACGGACGAGGCGAACAACCGTCACCTGCTCGAGAGGCTCGCCGGAGTACCCGAGAGCGAGCGGGGCGCTCATTATCATTGCGCGATCGCCGTCGTCACTGACGACCGGCACGCCATCTTCGAGGGCCAGGTGCACGGACTCATCGCCGGCGACCCGATCGGAAGCGGGGGTTTCGGGTACGACCCGGTGTTCATCCTGCCGGAGTACGGACTGACCTACGCGGAGCTCCCACCCGACGTGAAGCGTGAGACGAGCCACCGGGCGCGAGCCTTGGCCGAGCTGCTGCGCTGGCTCGGACCCCGGCTGGCCCAACCACGTTGACGTAGATTCGGACTGGCGACCGGCAACACCCCCTCCCATAATCCCCCCCACGGGGCGTAGCGCAGTCCGGTAGCGCACCTGCTTTGGGAGCAGGGGGTCGCCGGTTCGAATCCGGCCGCCCCGATTGAAATCCGCCGCTCATCTTCCGGCACCCGGCGCCCTATCCCTACACAGATGTGCGGACGCCCACTACATTCGGGGCGACGATCCGAGGCGATCCGTCCTCGGTCCAGGATCCTGCCCAGGGGGTGACCTATGCGCGCGAGACGATGGCTGGCGATCGCAGCCGCGGCTCTAGTGGGGATCTCGACCCACGCCCTTGCTCAAGATGGACCGCAACCGGGTGTCGTCACGGTCCGGTATTTCGAGTGCGGACTCGGCGACCTGGGCGACGCGGTGCGGCTCGTGAACGGGGATTGGCGTCCTATCGCACAGGAACTCATCGACGAGGGGATGTTGCTCGACTACGGGCTCTTGACGCATTCCTGGGGAGATGAGTGGAATCTGGTGGACTACTACGTCACCGAAACCAGCCAGGCCTTCCAGACCGCCTGGGCGGAGCTTGTCAGACGCGTCCAGGCCCGGGATCCGGACGGCAATATGTTCGAGGAATTCGCGGAGCTCTGTCCCCGGCACAAGGACAACATCTACAGTGTGGTTCCCCCGGCTCCGTAGCCGGGGGCGCGGGCGTCTCCAGCGACTGATCCCGCTGGAGCGACTCCGCTCGCGTGACTCCGCTCCCCAGCGAGCAGATGGCCGCCAAGCCTAGGTTTGCGGCGCTGAAAGCGCTGCTCCAGCATCGCGACATCACGAAGCTGGCCGCGATGATGGCCCTCAACTTCGTGGTCATCTTCGTCGTGGGCGTGCTCCGGCCGGTTCGGGCCGCGATCGCGCTCGATGGCCTCGCGGCCGGCGATTTCTACCAGGTGTACTTCGTGAGCGCGATCGTGATGCTGTTCGCGCCCGCGTATAACTCGCTTGCCGATCGCATGCGGTGGAAGCACCTCATCCCGTCGGTGGCGATCTTCTTCGCCCTGAGCCTGGTGGTCTTCCGCTTCCTCTACCAGCCGGGAAGCGGCGCCTTCGGAATGGTGTTCTACGGCTGGTACGACCTCCTCGTCGCGGCTCTCGTCACGCAGTTCTTCATCGCGACGCAGATCTTCTTCAACACGCGTGACGCCAAGCGCGCGTACCCCATGGTGATCGCCGCGGGCTCGGTGGGAGCGGCGGTGGGCGGCGGGATCACCGCCTTCTTCTCACAGCGGGTCGGCACGCCCAATCTGCTCCTGGTCGCTGCGGGTGCGATCGTCGTGTTTGCGGTAGGCCTGTGGCTTGTGTGGGCGCGCGAGGATCCGGATGAAGGTCGCACACGCGACCTCTCCGAGGATGACGGACTGTCGGTCGGGGAGTTTCGGCGAATCTTCTCCAACCGACAGGTACAGCTGATCGCGGCGACGGTCCTCCTCACGATCCTGGTCAAACAGATCATCGACTACGAGTACGCCACGATCACCAAGGAGGTGTTCGTGGACCTCGACCGGGTGAGCGGCTTTCTCGGACTCGTCGATGCGGCGACCCAGTGGCTCCCGATCGTGGTCCTGGTCGCCCTGCGTCCGATCCTCCGGCGGTGGGGGATGGGGGTCGCCGTTCTGATCTTCCCGGTCGCCATCCTCCTCGCGACGGGAGGGCTCGCAGTGGCATTCGGCCTGTGGGCCGCCGTCGCCGCCCGGCAGGGCGAGCGGATGTTCCGGTACTCGGCAGAGCGCACCAGCCGCGAGATTCTGTACGTGCCCGTCCCGGACGAGGTCAAGCTCAAGGCGAAGGCGTACATCGACGTCGCGGTGGAGAAGGGGCTCGGCAAGGTGCTTTCGGGCGTGCTCATCTTCCTGCTCCTGCTCGTGATGGGCTATCGGCAGGTCACCTGGATCGGGCTCGCGCTCGCGGTCGTGCTCCTGGCGGCCTTCTTGAGGGTGCGAGGCGAGTACGTGAGAACGCTGGCAAAATCGATCGAGGGCCGCTTCGCGAGCCTCAGGGGCACGTATGTGTCGATCACAGGTGGGTCGACGATCGAGTTGATCCGCGAGGCGATGACCGACGCGGACCCGCTGAAGGTCGCGTTCGCGCTGGATCTGGTGGACCCCGCCGATCCCGAGGATCTGGCCGCCTTGTCGGCAGAGCTGCATCCGTTGCTGACGCACGAGAGCGCTCAGATCCGCGCCCGCGTGCTCGGGCTGCTCACCAGGATTCCTGCGGTGGTGGATCGCGGCGCGGTGCGTGCGCGACTCCGCGACGACGACAGGAGAGTTCGCGAGGCGGCCGTCAAGACGCTGGCCGAAGCCTCGCGCGGGTCGCCAGAGAGCCTCATCCGAGAGCTGCTGGACGAGGAGGATGCGCGGGTGCGCGCAGCCACGCTCGCATGCCTGGCGCACGATCTACCTCCGGAGCGAGCCGAATCGATCGTGCGGCCGTTCTACGAGCGCCGGCGCGCCGAGGCGGCGGCAGGATCGAGCGGCAATCACGCGGAGACGCGGCTCGAGCTCGCGGTCGCGGCGGGTCTGATGCGAACCGAGCCCGGGGTCACCGACCTGCTGGAGGGGCTGATCGCGGACTCCGACGCCGCCGTGGCGTCGGCGGCGCTCGAGAGCGCGGGTCAGCTCGCACGTTCCGAGCTCGTTCCGACATTGATCCGGGCGCTCGGGTCCGGGCACACGCGCGCAGCGGCGAGGGTGGCCCTGGAGGCTCAGGGCGAGGAGGTGCTCGAGTCCCTGACGAGCGAGCTGAACGACCAAACGGCCGATCCGCACGTGCGGCGGAATATTCCGTCCGTGCTCGCGAGCATTCCCACTCAGGCGACCGTCGACGCGCTGATCCATTCATACCTGCTGCCGGAGACCGATCAGGTCCTCGACAACCGAACGCTCAAGGCGCTCAACAAGCTCCGCGCCCACGGCTCCGGGCTGGACTTCGATCGGGACCGGGTAGCGATCGCGCTGGAGCGCGAGATCGACGCGGCCGACAAGTACCTGGTGGCCCTGGCTGTGACGGAGCGCCTGGACACCGATCTGGATTCGGTCCGTCTCCTGGCGCGGGCCCTCCGTGAGGCGCGGAGCGAGCGTCGCGAGAGCATCTTCCGTTGGCTCGGTCTGGTGCACCCCTCGAGGGGAATGTATCGATGCTATCTGGCCGTGACCGGAGGGGATGAGCGAGCCCGCGCGAACGGCATCGAGTGGCTCGAGACGACCGTCGGCCATGCCCTGTACCAGCGTATTCGACCGGCGCTCCGCAGGGCCGCCCGGGTGGAGCCCCCGGAGGGAGGCCCGGAGCCCGTTTTGCGCACCCTGTGGGAAGACGAGGATGTGTGGCTTGCCCGCTGCGCCCTGTGGGCGATGTCCGATGCGGGGTTCGAGTCCACCTCCACCGAGATCGCCGGCTTCGCCCCGGGTGATCCGGGACTACAGCGGGTCGTGAGACGCATCCAGACCCGCTCCGTCGGCGACGATGACCGGGCGGCCGCGAGCCGAGAGGAAAGCATGGATCTGATCGAGAAGGTATTCCTGCTCCAGAACGTCGACTTGTTGCGTGGCGCCCGTAGCGCACAGTTGGCCCTCCTTGGCTCCATCGCCCAGGTGGTAGACGCGGACGGCGACAAGCTGCTGATCCGGCGGGGCGAACCGACGGACGCCCTCTACATCGTGATCCGTGGCGAGGTCGAGCTTCAAGGGGTAGGCGAGCAGACGCTTCGGGTGACGGACGGCTCGCCCTTCGGCACCTGGGCCCTGATCGATGAGGATCCCAGTCTCGTCGAAGCCCGTACGGTTCGGCCTACCACGCTGCTCCGGATCCAGCGACGGGACTTCTACGATCTCCTCACGGATCACGCCGAGCTCGGCCTGGATCTCCTTCAGGGTCTCGCCCGCAGGGTGCGCTCACTGGTGCGCACGTAGGGCGGAGACCAGGCACACACAGGACGCAGACCCGGAGGACAGATGTCGGACCGACAAACGACGGTGATGATCGTGGACGACGAGGAGATGGTCGTCACCTCGATTCGCAGCTTTCTGGAGCTCGACACCCCTCACCGGGTGTTGACGTTCACCTCGCCGTCCGATGCGCTCGAGGCGCTCGCCGTGGAGCACGTGCACGTCATCGTGGCCGATTACATGATGCCCGGCATGGACGGGGTCACGTTCCTGACGGAGGCCCGGGACTGCCGCCCGCAGGCCTCGCGAATCCTCCTCACCGGGTACGCAGATCGGCACAACGCGATTCGGGCCATCAACGAGGCGGGGCTGTATCACTATCTGCAGAAGCCGTGGGACAACGACGAGCTCAAGCTCATCATTCGAAACGGGGTCGAGCGATCGCGCCTCTTCAACGAGCTGGATGCGCGCGTCGCGGCCCTCGAGGTGGCGAACGAGGAACTATCCGGGCTCCGGCAGAAGTTGATCGAGGCGTTCCTGTAGCGCGTTGAGGCAAACCGTGAGCGAGCCGAGAGATCCGCACACCGAGCTGGACGAGCTCCGCCGGGCACAGACCGAGTTGGTGAACTCGGCCAAGCTCGCGACGCTGGGGTCCCTCGTCGCGGGCGTGGCGCACGAGATCAACACGCCGCTCGGAGCGCTGCACAGCAATCATGACGTGATCGAGCGTGCCCTCAACAAACTCCAGGATATCCTCGAAGACGAAGTCGTCACGCCCGACGAGCTCGAGGAAGTACGCAAGATCGTGCGTGCGATGGATGGAGTGCTGCATACCAACGGAATCGCCGTCGGCCGGATGGTGAAGCTCGTCGACAGCCTGCGGACCTTCGGGCGGCCCGATCGGGCGGATGTCGACCGCGTAGACCTGCACGAAGGGATCGAGGGGACGCTGGCACTGCTGGGGCACGAGATTCACGACATCGAGATCCTGCGCGAGTTCGGCGACATCCCGCTCGTCGAATGCTACCCGGACCGGATCAACCAGGTATTCATGAACCTGCTGCTCAATGCTCTTCAAGCGATGGGGGAGCATGGCACCCTCACGATCCGGACCCGGTCGAACTCGAATCAGGCGTCCGTGGCGATCTCGGACACGGGACCGGGCATTTCGCCCGAGACTCGCGAACACCTGTTCGACCCCGGTTTCACGACCAAGGGCGAGCGTGTGGGAATGGGACTCGGTCTTGCCATCTCGCGACAGATCGTGGACCAGCACAGTGGCGACATGGAGGTCGACAGCGTCCTGGGGGAGGGCACGACGTTTACCGTGAGCCTTCCGCTCGATCTGATCGAGGGCGCGGCATGAGAATCACGGGCATACACGCCCACGTGGAAAGGAGGTCACCGATGGTCCGGCAGTCACGTTTGAGCTCGATGCTCCTGCTCGCCTTGATCGCGCCGGCCCCGGTCAGCGGGCAGGACAGCAACATCATCGTGCCCGTCGCCGAGGTGGAGGAGCGCTTCCGATCACAGTCGTTCGAGGTCCTCAACATGCCGACATCGCGCGGCCTCCCGAGCGAGCGGACCTACGCCCCAACCGTCCGGTTCGAGGATGGCGCGATGCTCCAGCTCAAGTTTGCGCCTGCCCCGCCCGGCGGGGAGGTGTTCAACAACCGACCCCAGTACGAGATCGCCGCGTACGAGCTCCAGAAGCTCTTTCTGGACGAGGCCGAATACGTCGTCCCGCCGACCGTCGCGCGCTGCTTCCCATTCGATTTTGTCCAGCAGGCGATCGACAAGGCGCCCAACCGGAACTCGATCGAGGACCCGCGGCCCACCTTCGATGAGTGGCGCATGTCACTCGTCGTCCTCCAGTACTGGCTGTGGAATATCGACATCGCGGAGAGGAACGATATCCGCGACCGGCAACGCCTCGAAGAGGACGAGACCTTCGCCCGCCACGCCGGCAACTTCAACCTCCTCACCTACCTGATCCGTCATAACGATTCGAACGTCGGGAATTTTCTCATCTCGACCGACCCGGAGAACCCGCGCCTTTTCAGCGTGGACAACGGGCTCGCCTTCTCCAACGAGGAGAGCGATCGGGGCACGTACTGGCGCGAGCTGAGGATCGAGCGTTTCCCGGCGGCTTCCATCGAGCGGCTGCGTTCGGTGACGCTCGAAGACCTACACGCCACTCTGGGAGTGGTCGCGCATTTTCAGCTCGGGCCGGATGGCAATTTCATTCAGGTCGATGGCACCGAGAACCTGGCTCCCAACACGGGGATCCGCCGCACTCCTACGGTGTTACAGTTGGGACTTCGCGCGTCAGATATCCGAAACCTGCACCGTCGACTCGGGCGCCTCCTCCGAGATATCGACAACGGCAAGTATGAGGTCTTCTAGATTGCAGCATGTCACGTCTTTTCGGGGCGCCCTGGGCGTGGCGGTGATCGCGTTCGTCACCGCGCTCCCGGGCGTTCGGGTCATGAACCTCGGGCAGACCGATTACCGATTCGAAGGTGAGTACGGTCTGTTCGTGCGGCACGTGGAGGACGGTCTCCGGGTGGGCTGGCTCACGGACGAGCCCGAGCGGGGAATCCTCCGCGCCTACCTCGATGAGGAGTTGGTGAGCGAGGACAAGACGGCCGCCGCCGAGGTCCACACCGCGGTCGTCGAGCTGGACGGAGACGATCGTAAGAAGGGGTTTGTGGTTCTCGAGTATGGCGGTCTCGAAGACACGGATCACCTGCACCGCACGCGCATCTACCTGGAATCCCCGCTCCCCGATCCGATCCTCGTGCACGAAGAGGTGGACTCCGTCTACGTGCTCGGTGACTCGCACGGCGAGTTCGACACCGTCGTCGGAATGCTGCGGAACGCGGGACTGATCGACGCGGACCTCCGCTGGACGGGCGGCGCTCGGCATCTGGTCATGCTTGGCGACCTGTTCGACCGCGGGGCGGACGTTACCCGTCTACTCTGGTTCCTGTACGGGCTCGAGCGCGAGGCTGAGACTGCCGGTGGCCGCGTCCACGTCGTGCTCGGCAACCATGAGATCATGGTAATGATCGGCGACATCCGGTACGTGTCGGGCAAGGAGCACCTCATCGCGCAGCGGCACGCCGTGGATTATTCGACCCTCTTCGATCCGCGCACCTCGGTGCTGGGACG
>JBDHHV010000121.1:0-11624 GCA_039589195.1 Gemmatimonadota bacterium
CTCGTGTTCAAGCTCGACCTGTCCGGTCCGTTCGACGGCCCGTTCTCCTACACCGGGACGGTGCAGAACCCGAACAAGCAGGGACCTCCACAGGACTGAGCGAGCGCTTGCGGGGGATTCTCCCGAGAGCGCTTCCCGGAGCGAGCTCCGTCGCGAGGCGGCAAGGCACGCCCGAAGAGCAGCCCCGGCTGACGCCTAGCGGCTCCCGTGCCGCGGTAGAGCGTGTCTGGAGTCCCTTCCAAACCATTGGCGGCAGGTCGAGCAGACGTACCCGTCCTGGCTGTCCGTGAGATACTTCCCACAGCGGTGCGGCTCGACAATCCCTTGTCTGATGGCGAGGGTCTTCCCGCAGTCCCGACAGAGATAGGAAGTCTCGTACTCGAGGAAGGTCTGGGGAGGGTCGCACCAATGTCGGGACAACCAGCAGCGACGCGGTGCGCTCTCTCCATCGGCGTACTGCACGAACCCACACACCTTGCAGAATCGGTAGCCGCGGGCGATGCGACCGTTCACCTGTCGGGGAGAAGCAAGCTCGTAGAGCTTGCGCTTTCGTTCTGGCGGATCCGCCCAGTTACAATCCGGACACGTCGGCTTCTCACCCCGGGCTTTGCTGATACTTCATGGCGCTCGTTGAAGAAGACCCTCGACCGCGTTGCCGTCGGTATCCCAACCTATTCTGCGTTGGACATCCTGCAACGCCAGCGGACCCGGGGCTTTCGTTCGACCAACAACATGAGAGGGATTGTCGACGGCTTCCCGGCGGTTCTCGCCCTTATGCGCCACGCCGGGGGCGAGCGCGCATCCCGTCCAACACCGTTCGCGTGGTCTGCCGGATGAGCCCATCGACGTCATCGGCGCCCTGGATCTGTCCGTCGACCAGTAACGACGCCAGCCCGTGCACCGCGCTCCAGGCCACGTAGGCCAGCGCTCTGGGGTCCTCTCGCTTGATCCCGCCGCTCCTCTGATAGGCCTGGATCACATCGACCAGCTGCTCGAACAGGGCACTTCCGGCCTCCCGCAACTCGGGGTGCTCCTGGCGCCCGAGCGCTTCCTTCCCATACATGAGACGGTAGTGCGCCGGATTCTCGAGGGCGAAGCGCACGTACTCCTCACCCATCCGCCGGACCCGCTCGACGCTCGATCGCGGGGCGTCCGCATCGACGGTCCGCAGGCGGTCCCTGAGGCGCCCGAACCCGGCCGCGGCGACCCCGACGAGCAGCTCGCCCTTGTCCGCAAAGTGGCGATAGGCTGCGGCCCGCGACACGCCGAGGCGCTGCCCGAGCGCCCGCATCGTGACGCTCGCGGCCCCTCCCTCGGCGATCATGGCGGCGGCTTCGTCGAGCAGAGCCGCGCGAAGGTCCCCGTGATGATACGCCCTGGCCCGTTCGGTCATGTCTTGAAACATGGGCGCGCATGTTGACAAAGTCAACATGTCCACATATAGTTCATGTTGACGGCGTCAACACTCGGCGTTCTACCCCGCGCGACGGACACCATTGACGCAGGAGGGAGCAATGTCAGCGAGACCTCACGGCCCCGGCGAGCCTTCCACAGCCCCGAGTTGAGCCTCATGTCATGGTTCACATCCGATCGAGAGCGACGACTCTGGTTCTGGGCGCTGGCCGTCGTGGTGGCCATCTACTCCACCCTGGGGCTGGCGGGGACGCTGGCCGAGGCGCTGCGCGAGCGGAACCAGCTGGACGACGTGTTCTTCGCCTGTTTTCTCGTGGTGGTGGCAGCCATCCTCGGAAGTGGGCTGCTGAGGCGCCCGGGAAGGCTGGAGATCTGGGTGGAGCTCGGGGTCTTCGCCGTCTACGCGACGGTGGTGCTCAGGATGGCGACCGATCCGGCTCACCGCACCCATCTGTTCGAGTACGGCCTCGTGGCCGTTCTCATCTATCAGGCCCTTGCCGAGCGCCGCCGGGGCGGGGGCCGGGTTCGGGCACCGGCCGCTCTCGCCCTGGGGCTCACCGTTCTACTGGGCTGGCTCGACGAGGGCATCCAATGGATCCTCCCCAACCGCGTCTACGACATCGTCGACGTCGGGTTCAACGCCCTCGCCGGCTTCATGGCGATCGCGGCGAGCCTGGTTCTGGCTCGCGCGTGCGCGGCTGTACAGCGTCGCAGGTTATCCGCCCGGCAGTAACGATCGATGACGGTGCGCGGCCCTTGCCGCGTGGGTGGGCTTGTTCCGTACCTTCAGGACTCTTGCCCCTCAAACCATGGAGGATTCGATGTCCGGCACCGAGCCCGCGGCTACCGCAAACCTGAACGCAGTCGGCTTCTCACTCAGCTTCACGGTGAATGACCTTTCGAGAAGCCTTCAATTTTATACCGACGGTCTCGGCTTCGAAGTCCACGACAGACACGAAGCCGATGGGCAACTGCGTTTCGTGCAGCTGAAGGCCGGAACCGTCCAGATCGGGCTCGGGCAGGACGACTTTGCCAAAGGACGCGACCGCGTGAAGGGGGTGGGTTTCAGAACCTGGTTCGTGACGTCAGACGACCTCTTCGGCCTCGCGGAGCGGGCGAAGGCAGCGGGTATCACGCTGGACAACGAGCCCGAGGAGCTCCCGTGGGGCGGAATGGCGTTCGCGGTCACCGACCCCGACGGGTTCAAGCTGAGCATCGCTAGCGCCGGCTAACGGGCGTACGGGCCGGCCCGGATTCAAGGAGAGATCAGCCCCCGCCTCCGGGCAGCTCCTGCGCCTCGCCCTCGGGAAGCCCCACCTCGGCCACGTGCCCACCAGCGTCGAGCAATTCTCGCTCCTCCGCCATTCTGGCCAGCGCCAGCGAACCGGAGGCCGAGACCGCGCTCAGTAGAGTCGCGGAACCGACTATCACGGCAGCCCGCAGCCAGAGGACCGGCCCGAATCCGGCGTCCAGGTGCCACGCAGCGACCGCGAGCACGCCCAGCACCACGCCACCCAATGCTCCCCAGGCACCGAATCGGGGAAGTGACAACTCATCGAATCTCCGACGTCTCTCTGCGATTCGAAGCACGGTTGAGAAGATCGCACCGCCGAGGAAACCGAGTGCCGCCAGCGGCATGAGCCAGTCATCGACGGGAAGTTCATCGGGGGTCCGACTGTTGCCGCCCAGGACCAACCCTAGCAACAGGCCGACGGGCGCCCATGCGACTGCCCACGTCAGGCCCATCCCTAGTGCGGCGCGGATGCGTCTCAGCCACTTCTTCATCGCTACCTCCCTCTACCCCGCACCCTTCTGCTCGCCTCCTGAAGCCGGAAGACTCGCCTCAGCCGCACTCTCCCCGGCCCGACAAACTCCGGAGGGTTCCGACCTCATCAGCCACAGCGTCCCGCGCTCGGCTCTCGGACCAGTTGAAGCTCCTCCAGTCTGCAAGTCGGTCAGGGCCCCACTGGTGAAGGAGTCGGCTCGCCACCCGGCACTGTGCCTCATCCGACAACTCGTCGAGGCGGGTAAGCAGAAGGGGTGCTGCGTCGCTCCCGAGCGACCCGAGGTACTCCACGTCCACCGCATCCAGTTCCTCGATTCGGTCGAGATTATGACGGGCGACCAAACCGGCAGGATTGATGAGCTGCAGCGCACCCACCAGGACGAACGCCGTGACGAGGCCGCCATACGCGAAGCGGTCGCGACGGCCGCTGAACACGGTCGCCCCGAACCAGACCACGACCACCGTCAACCACACGAGCGCCGCGGTGACCACGACACGCGGCTCCGTGAGGCCGTAGGCGGCTTGGTAGACCAGCATACGCTGCATCGCGGAGGCCACGATGGCCAGGAGGAGGAGGAGATGGACGCCCGCGAACCCGAAGAACACCGAACGCGCCTTCAGACCGCGGTCATCAAGCAGGGCGTGGGTGACGAGAAGCCAGGGGATGGCCAGCGCCACGGCGGCGACGAGTTGGAAGAAGCCGGCGCGGGCGTAGGCGGCGTAGGTGAGACCCGGCGTAACCTCGACCCAGGCTCCCCCTCCGAAGAGGTAGCGGAACTGGACGATCACGAAGCCTAGAAACAGGAGGTCCACCAGGCCCAGAGCGGTGGCCACCTCGGCGACCCCGAGAGACGGGCGGGCGGGCGGGAGGCGTCGAATCCCATCCAACCTCGTTCCGGTCGCAACGCCCACGAGGTAGCCGCAGGCAAGCCAGGACAGGACCGCTGTGACCACCAGGTGCGACGCAAACGCCTGCAAGTCGATCCTTACGAAGTCTTCGACAATCGTGGCGAACACGTCGTCCGCCGAAATGAAGAGCGCTCCGAAGACCACCAGCGGGACGAGCGCGAGGAGCGCCCCGACGAAGGCAATTCGCACCACGCTGCGGGCGGCCCCTCGCGATGTGTCCGTTCCGGCCTCACCCCAGTTCTCGCGGTTGATCAGTCGAACGATTCCGAACGCCGAGTGAAGCCCGGCTCCCACGACGGCCTCGAAGATGTCCAGGATCCCGGACCGCTTCATCCAGGCGCGCCCCGCGTTGAGAGCCGGCAGCGCAAACGCTGTGCACGCCGCGAGGAAGGTTCCGAAACGAAGAAGGCCGGAGCCCCGCCACAGCAGGGCGGCGCCACAGAGTAGCCCGACTCCGATCCACGAGGACGCCTCCCGACTCAGGGGCGATTCACCGCTCCGAGCCACGATCCAGACGGAGGCGGCGAGACCCACGAACAACAGGAAGACGTTGAGGCCGGGGCCCGCGGACGCCCGGAAAAGCTCGTCTCCCGCAAGCCCCATCCCGATGCCAGCCGCGAGAATGGCAGTCACAGGCAAAGCGCGCTCGGTCATGGTGCGGCCCTCCGTTCGCAGAGCGACAATTCAGTGGCTCGGCCGGGTCCTCGAGAGAGTCCTCCGTATCGCCGATCACGGGCGGCGAAGGCCTGGACGGCGGAAGCGAGATCGGCCTCGCTGAAGTCCGGCCACGGGACGTCGGTGAATACGAGCTCGGCGTAGGCCGACTCCCAGAGCAGGAAGTCGCTCAATCGCTGTTCTCCACCCGTGCGGATGAGTAGATCCACGTCGCGCGTACCGCGCGGTGCGTGGATCGCCTGAGACAGGGCCCGCTCGAAGGCCTGGCGGCTCGGGCGTACCCCTTCGGCGAGACGGCCGGCTGCCGCCAACAGCGCATCGCGGGCCGAATAGTCGATCGCGACCCGGAGGTGGAGAGAGGTTCCTTCGCTCGTTCGCTCTTCGACGTGCGCGATCCTGCGTTCGAGAGGACCCGGAATCCGGTCCCGACGCCCTATGACGCTCAGGCGCACACCACTGTCCGTCAGGCGGGCGCACTCGGAGTCCAGGTGCTTCTGGAACAGCCGCATCAGGTGATCCACTTCGCCTCGCGGACGGCGCCAGTTGTCCGAGGAAAACGCGTAGAGCGTAAGCGTGGTGATCCCCAACTCCGGCGCGGACTCCACCGCTCGTCGGACCGCGGCAGCTCCGGCGACATGGCCCTCCGCCCTGGGTCGACCCCGCTCCTGAGCCCAGCGGCCGTTCCCATCCATGATGATCGCGACATGGAATCGGTCCCGGCCTCCGCCCATCAGCTCTAGGTTCCCGGGTGAGGCTGGTTCCGGTTGTTCAGGCCCCGGCCGTCGCAAATCCAAAGTACTTCGTGCCATAAAGTAGCTCCCGAAAAAAAACACTGCGCTCATTCCCGTACGCGCTCGATCAACGCCTCCATGTGGTCCAGATATCCCTGGAGCGCCTGTCGTCCGGTCTCCGTGAGACGATAGTCGGTCCGCGGAATCCGTCCCTGGAAGGACTTTCGTATCTCGATGTAGCCGGCTTCCTCCAGCCGCCTGGCGTGAACGCTGAGGTTCCCGTCCGAGGTGTCGAGACGCTGCTTGAGCTCGTTGAAGGTGAGAGATTCCTCCACCGCGAGTGCGCTCACGATCCCAAGACGGACGCGCACATGGATGATCGGGTCGAGTGCGACTGGATTCGTCGTCCCGGCTTGTACATCGATGCTCACGGTCGATCCCTTGACCGGGGCCGGGTTCGGGGCCTTGCGGCGGGCCCGCGCACCCTCAGCCACCGTGCCTCCTCGCAATCGTCGTCCCGAAGAGGATTTGCAGCCCCCCGAATCCCACCGCCATCGACAAATCACCGGCGGCAGGCATCGCGAGAAGCGCGAACACTCCGAGGATCATGAAACAGATCCCCATCACGGGGACGGTCTTGACCGAAAAGGCGCCCCCCGTGACGACGGCGACGCCGTACAGGAGAAGCCATGCCCCCGGAAGAAGCGAGTCAGCTCCGGCCCGCCAGAGCGCTACCGTAAGTACCCCTCCAGCGAGAGCAGGGGGCAGAAAGCTCAGAAGGAATTTGCGACCCGCCCCCGAAAGGACCGGAAGATCCGCCCGGCGCGCCTTCCTCTGGATGGCGACCGCCCCGATCGCGACAGCGAGCACCGCCTCGAGGATCCAGACCAGAAGCCAGCCCTCGGCAGTCGGCTGGCTTGAAGCGACCGCCGCAGCAGCCAGCGCGGTGAGTCCCATTCCGACGCCGCCCCATCCCGGAACCGCCGTGAAGGCGGCGCCCCCCTCCATCGTCTGACGGATGAAGCGCAAATCCTCCATGGCCCGGTCGCCCAGGGCGATGGGTTCCGAACTTTGATCCACTTGAGAGAGTCTCTCCATGATAAACACAAATGTGGTCCGCAGCGTTGGGTTCGTCAAGTGCTTTGCACCGCAAAGTCCATGCCTTCCTTATCCGCTCGACTCGGGGGCGCCGCAATTTGCTCGCTGCGTCCCTCAGACCGATTATCAACAGACGATGACAGACCTTCCGACCGGTCCCGTATCGCCCCAGGCGAGACAAGGCACCGTCGACCGCCTCTGTGCCCACTTCGCGGCCGATCACCTCGAGACAGCGGAATTCGAGCGTCGTTTGGATCGCGCGTACACGGCGCTGACTAGTGCCGAGCTCATAGCTCTCGAGCAGGATCTTCCCGAGTTGTCACCCGACCGCGAGACGTCCCCGCCCGTCCCGGCGCCGCTTCCGGCTACGAGCGTCGACACGACGCGCTCTGCGCGGGATAGGGACTTCATGTTCGCGAATCCTGGCAGGCACGGAGCGGAAAGGGGACTGGACGCCGTCCCGTCGCCTCACCGCCCTCACGATCCTGGGCGAATCGAAGCTCGATTCCCGAGCGGCACGCGAGGCAAAGCGGCTCGGAGGATTATCCTCCGGTATCGGGGACTGATCCTCACGGTCTCGACGACGCGGAATCAGAGTCCGGGGTCTCGAGGACCGTTAGGCCGGACCTACGCGGAGGAGCTTTGGATCGAGGGATTAAGAGTCCCGGTCGGACGAAGGCCAGATATGACGATCTGTAGTATTCACGCGGTGTTTCGGGAATCCTCTGTCGTATCTCGATTGGGGTAGAAAAATCGCGGCGAATCGCAAGATCTGACCCCGACTCTTACCCCACTCCCACCGTCTTCATTTCCATTCCCTTCTTCTTGGGGCGGTCATATCATGGGCCCATGGAATCCCTCGTCCTGAAGCCCATGGATCGTTCCTTTCTCCTTTGGCGGTGTCTCCATGACGGCCCTGTCACCCGGAAGAATCTGGACGTTCCACCTGATGAGTCCCGTCTCCCATTTCGAAGAACGGCCATCCCCCTTCTGAAACGACTCACGGAGCTTTACGGGAGCGCGGCCATTCTGGCTTGGGAGGGGGATAGGGTGGTGGGGCTTCTCCGCTTTGTTCCCAGGGTGGTTTCCCAAATGGAGGGTGGTGGGGGATTCTGTCTCCTTATGCCCCATCCGGCAGGGCTCAAAGAAGATTTCCCCCCAGGGGTTCTTCCTTCCAAGGAGACCATCGAGGACAGGACCCTGGTGGTCACCTGCATGCAGCTTCTTTCCGACCGGCAACGGAAGGGGTTTGGCCGTGCCATGGTGGAAAGGCTCAAATCCTGGGTGAGGGAAGAAGGATGGGAGGCCATTGAAGCGACGGCCTATCAGGATCTTCCCCTTGTCTATGAAGTAACGGGCAATGCCGGCCGAAGCTGGTGGGAGGGCCTTGGGTTCCATGTCAGGGAATCCCTGGAAGAGGAGGTCATGAAAGAGTACCCGGATTTCCTCCACACCCTGGGAATCCAGGCCAGGGAAAAGGGAATGGATCCCAGCGAGGTCACCCAGAAGTTCATCGTGAGGTGGGAAACTCAAACGAAAACGCTGCGGTGCCTTCCACACAACTCGGCTTGAGTCGTCGTGCAAGACGCTCGACGGCGGCAAGATCACTCCGTTCCATCAATACGCGGACACGGCCCAGGTTCTCAGGGCGACGGGCAGGGCATAGGTCCGCCCGACAACAGACGACACGAAGAGGGGATCACATGGGCAAGACACCCGATCAGGTGCCGAAGGACAAGCTCGAGCTGTACAAGAAGCTCATCGACACGCAGCCTGACATCGAGTTGCAAGGCGGCCTGAAGCTGCCCCATACTTCGACCAACGGGTACATGTACAGCTCACTGACCAAGGACGGCCGGGTCGGGATTCGCCTGTCGGAACCTGACCGTGAAGCGTTCATGGAGAAGTACGAAGCGATACCGTTCAAGAACTACGGCGCCAACATCAGAGAACACGTCGAAGTGCCCGACAGCCTGCTGCGAAACCCCGACGAGCTGGGTCCCTATCTCGCCACGAGCTACGCCTACACGCAGACGCTGCCGCCCAAGGCAGACAAGAGGAAGTCCAAATAGCGTTGGAAAGACTCGACGGAGCGATCATCGACCTGGAGGGCGTGTCCGTAAAGCGTGTCTTGGAACACATGGATAGAGAGCGGACGCAGGACGGTAGTGACGCCGACTGAATGTCCTCTTCGACCGCATCCGACGTCCGTCGTTCCCATTTCCGTTCCCATCGGGGTCGGGTGACCAGGATGCTAGAGCGCAGGAGGTGGCGCGGTTGCTGAATGACCGGGGTGGGGATCGGCGTCGAAGACACTCCGAGGACGCGTAGCGCCCGCAGGAGCCACCCACGACCTACGGATTAAGAGTTGTCTTCGGGCTTCTGCGCTCGTTTGCGCCTGGCTTTGATTCCCTGACGTGAGGCGGCTTTTCAGTCGTCCTCATCTGCGGGGCGCTGCGTCGGTCTGCGCGCATCTGCGCCCAATCGTTCCCACACCGTTCCCATGGCTCCGTCAGGTCACCCCCGCTCCGCCCCGTCGCCGGGGTGGGGTCTCCAGGCCGTAGCTCGTGACCGCCACCGAAACCGCCCTGAGGCGGGATTGGACACCAGAGCGCGGCCGAGCGTCTGGAGACTTCCTCTTGATCAGTAGGTTCGGGGTTCGAGACCCTGGCGGGGCACAGGCCGAGACGCCACGTCTCCAGTCGTCGAGGTTCGGTGGCGTATCATCACCATCATGTGGCCAAGCCCGGAGCCATGCGCCAACGCATCTTCAGAAGCCGATGACCGCATTGGAGACGGCTCGGGGCTCGGGAGGCATGGAATACACGTTTCGTTCGTAGTCCCCGTTGTACGGACTGATGTTCAACGTTTGATCCCCGACCACGAGTGTGCTGCTTCCCCCGGGATCAAAGCCCATGGCGCTCTCCACGCCGTGCGCGGAAAGAATCTCGGCCATTTCCACATGGGTCGCACCGACTGATTCTCGGATGCGTCCGTTCACGGTCAGCACCGAGAGCGTACCGCTCCCATCGACTCCGACCGCAATCTTCGGCCCTCTCATATCGAGGTAGTCGAGCCGAGCCGCCTGTGTAGCGATCGAGTTCTCCGTCTTCCAGCCCTCCGCATCCATATCGAGGCAACTGCGACCACCGGACACGAGCACCGGCCCCGCTTCCACCGCCTGCGCCACGTCGACCAGGTCCGTTAGCTCGAAATCGAGCCGGGCTCCATCGACCCATCCATCGGGCGACTCACCTCCCGCGAAGGAGAGGCACAGTCCCACCGGCAACACCGGAACGTCCTGACCCGCGCCGGTGTGGATCACCTCCATCACCCGCACGCCGGCCAACCTCACCAGTGTCCGCCCATCCCCGGGCAGCTCGCTCCCGGGGAATAACAGATCGTAGAAGCTGGGTCCCGCTCCCGGTATCGCCGCGTTGTAGGAACTGCGCTCGAAGTCCACCGTCACGCCCGCGCCGCTGACCCGCATGCCGGACCCAGCGTTGACCCTCCGAATGGAGAGCGAGCCGTCGTTTCCCACCAACAGTGCCGGCTTGTTGAAGAGTGGGGGACAGATGACCTCGCCGTCCGAGATGATCAGACCCAGCGGAGAACCGATATAGGACTCCGGCAAGCCGAGTTTACCCACGAGCTCTGCGTTCAGGATGTAGCCGCCGTTCCACGCGATGCGAGCCTTGGTTCTTGCACCGCGGTTGAAACCCTTGACGACATCGAGCACAGTGCAGGGTGGTCCATCGGGCCGGACGATGCGGTAACGCATCCCTGCACCAGGCGGCACGCTGGCCAGCGCGCCGGACCAGGGGAACCCGTCGGCGTAGAGCCCGTTGATGGCCTGCGCCGTCACAGCAGACTTACTCCTGGCAGGTGGCGCTAACATCTGCTCGAGGACGCTCACGACGGGTGATCCTCGCTCCTGGGCGTCTCGGCGGAGCTCCTCGAGGACTTCCCGTTCATCTAGTTTGTCGCACGCCTCCCGAAATAGCGGCCCCTTGAACGTCTCGCTCAGGTCGCGCGCGGTCTGTATCGGCGTCGGGTAGGCGAGCGTGGCCCTGAGACCTGCAGGCACCCATTGGACGTAGCCGTCGCCGGGCGAGAGTCCCATCACATTGGCCGTGAGGATGTCCGGCACCTGTCCGACGTGGAACCGTTCGATGTCAACTATGTCCGTGCTGAGGGAAGCGTGTTCGTCTGCTGCGATCAGAAACCCACCCGCGGCGCGCACTTCTGTCAACACGCGGAGGGCTCGCTTACCGAGTTGCCTGACGTCGATGCCCACCGACATCTGGTTGGTCGGAACGACGCTGCAAACGCCGTTCTCGAATAGCAGCTGCAGCTCCTCGTTTCGACTCTCATTGACGTGAGCCTTCAACATGTTTGCGGTGAGGCTGTTCCCCAGTGGCTCGCTGCGCTGAAACATGTAGATGGGCGCCAGCCGCTTGCGCCTCAGAAGCCTGCTGGTCAGCGCCTCGTGGGTCTCGAGACCGAGCCGGGCACGCACCGATTGGAGGATGAAAAGCTCGATCTCCACCTGGAGGGCGCTACCGGCGAAAAACGCGATGGGCACGTTGGTCTGGAGGCGTTCCCAGAGCCTGGCCCGATCGTCGATCGCGAGGGATCCGCCACACCTTTGCTCGATCATCAAATCCCAGTTCGAAAAGTGGGACGCCCCGTGACGGGTCGCACCAAACGCAGGCGGCGGTGCCGCAATCTGCGCGAACAGCAGGTTGATGACGCCCGTCAACTCGTGCCAGGTGAGGTCGCGATACTTGTAGTTCCAGCGGTTGCGATGTCGATAGGCGAACGCGTGGTCAAACATGATCGGCAGGTCGCCTGCCCGAACCAGGAACAGATTGTCCACGCAATTACAGAACTCGTGAAACTGTTCGCGACTCAGGACAGACGGGTCCGGGTTCTCGGACACCAACCGCTGGGCGAATGCGAAAGCCATCCCGCGCTGGCGCTGCTCTTCGACGCGGAAATGGCTCGGGTCG
>JBDHHV010000122.1:0-10982 GCA_039589195.1 Gemmatimonadota bacterium
CGTTCTCACCGACAGCTACTATCCGGGTTGGCAGGCGCTCGTGGACGGGGAGGAGCGCGAGATCGTCCTGGCGAACTTCTTCTTTCGTGCCGTAGCGGTCTCCCCCGGCGATCGCGAGGTCCTCTTTCGCTATCGGTCCCGACCCCTCGAGTGGGGTCGGCGAATCAGCCTGCTCACGGCGGCGCTGGGGCTCGCGCTGCTGACGCTCGGCGTTCGACGCACGCGTCGACATCGACTCTGAGTTCCCGGCCGATTTGTCCGTATCAACCTTGCACATTGCCAGAGGGTGCAGCCTCCGACCGCTCGCGGAGTGCAGCAAGGACGCGACGGTATTTGCCTAAGAGCAAACGGGAGAACCCGTTCTGCGGCAGGGCACGCCCGTTGCTCTCTTCTTCACGGGCGCCCCCCCGTAGACGTTGGGGAGGGTGGGGGAGGCTGGAATCTTTGGCGCTGAAGATGGCGCCGGGCAGTGTTCGACATGAAATATCGCAACAAGGGTTTCACACTGATAGAGCTCCTGATCGTGGTCGTCGTGATCGCGATTCTCGCGGCGATCGCGATCCCGTCGCTGTTCCAGACCAAGGAGCGATCGTTCATCGTGACGATGAAGTCGGATCTCAGGAACCTGTCATCGGCGCAGGAAGCCTACTTTTCCGATTGGCAGCGCTACTCGTCGAGCCTGGCCGATCTCGGAACCCTGTTCATCAACTCTCCGAGCGTGGGCGTGGCGATAGACAGCGCCTCGGGTACCGGGTGGGGGGCGACAGCCACCTTCGCTGCGACGACGAAGGTCTGCTCGGTCGCGGTCACCCTGACATCGGCGGGTACCCCGACGTGCCCGTAGCCGTCCCGCCGAGCGGTTCGGTCGGGTCGGGACTTCGCTCGAGGATCGAAACGAACAGAACGTCCCGGGCGTCGAAAGGAAGGTCTTTCAGCCCGACGAGTTGATAGACCGATGAAGTTGGTGCCACTCCTTTGCCGGGTGCCCCCAGGCAGAGGAGACGAAATTGCGACCTTCCAACGACCCCCGCTTCCGTCACGGCGCGCGCACCGCCCCCGGCCACGATCGTCGAGCGAGAGGCTCCCCCATCAGGAGCCGCGGCGCTTCTCTTTCGGAGCTTGCGATCGCCATGCTCTTGCTCGCAATCCTCGCGGCTATCACCCTCCCGGCGTTCGACGTCCTCGACCGCCTGTCGCTCAGCCGATCGGCAGACCTGGCGGCCGGTCATCTGGCGCGAACCCGACTCGCCGCGCTGGCCCGACGAGACAAAATGGAGGTCCGGCTGGGTCGTGCGGATCGGTTGGTCACCCGGGATCGGAAGGGGCTCACGCTCTTTTCCGTCGACGTGCAGGGAGATGGCCTGCTCAGGCTCGACTCGATCCGCATTCGGCCCGCGGTAATCCGCTACAACGCCCGCGGGCATGGATCCCCCGGCAGCCTGTACCTGTATCGCGGGCGCCGAGGGGTCCGGGTGGTCAGTAACTTTGTCGGCCGTGTAAGGCGGCGGGGCTTCCAATTCTAGGCCTCGGATCTCAGGCCCCGGTTGTGAGCCCGGATATGCGAACCCACGCCCTGCCTGCATTCATGCAAAAAGTGCATGGTCCTACTGATGGCTCCGTTGGTTAAGTGTCATTGTGGCACTGGGTTACGTTTGGGCAACGATCTTGCCCAAGTCCACCGCGGATCGGGACGCCGCTCATCATGTGGTGGCCGAGGCCCGACCGAGCCGGGGGATTCCCGGGCAGTGCCCTGAAACAAATCGAGTGAGTGTCGAGCAGAGATCGATGAAGGGAAGCAGGCGAGTGGAGAGAGGCAGGAGACTGGGGAGCAAGGGCTTCACTCTGGTGGAGCTGGGCGTGTCGATGGCGACGACCGGTGTGTTGCTAGCGATGGGCTACGGAGCGTTCCGGCAGTACGCGGAGGCCACGATCGCTCGCAAGGCCTCGGTCCAGCTCGCGGCGGACGTGAGCCTGACGCGGAGCTTCGCGATTCAGCGTCGGGAGAGCGTATCCCTGGTGGCGGACGAGGCGAACCGGATCTACGTGATCCGGGACACGGCCGGCACGGTGCTGATGCGACGGAGTTTCGGGGTGGGGTCGGATCTGCCACTCACGAACGTCGTGGTGTCGACGGCGGGCGATTCGCTGACGTTCAACTCGCGGGGGCTGCTCATCCCTTCCAGCGCACAGGTAGTGCTGGGGCGCCGAGGGCGCTCGCACATGGTTCGGATCAACGCCCTCGGTCGCACCAGGATCGACTGACGCGACCTAGTCGATAGAGGATGACGATGAAGCGGGAACGCACGCTACGCGATCGGCTGCAAGACAGCACGGGCATCGGACTGATCGAGGTGCTCGCAGCGCTGATCATCATGTCGATAGGTATGCTCGCGATCGCGGGAATCAGCCTCCACGTGGGGGCGCAGAACCAGTGGTCCACGTGGCAGACGGACCAGGCGATGGCGGCGCAGCAAGTCATGGAGCGCATGCAGCGCGCGGGGTACGCGGGGATGAGCAACGGGACGGACACGGTGTCGGTAGGCAACCGGAGCTATGTGGTGAACCGGGTCGTGTCGCAGCCGGCCCCGCGGGTGAAGCGGGTTCAGCTGACCGTACTGTCCTCACAGGGTGCGGCGCCAAGGATCTTCGTGAGCCGCATCTACGAGACTCGGCAGCTTCCGCCCTCGCCGTAGGAGCATGACGATGAATCGTTTCCGATCCGCGGGGTTCACCCTTGTCGAGGTCTTGATCACGATCGTCGTGGCCGGGGTGCTTGGTGCGGCGCTGATGGGGCTCGTTCTCGGCCAGCAACGATTCTACGGCCATAGTGACGATACCATAATCGCGCAGCAGAACCTCCGCGCCGCGATGGATCTGATGGCCACCGAGTTGCGCATGGCCTCTCCGACGGACGTCATGGTCGCGCGGTCCGACTCGGTCGCCGTTCGATTCGATATCCTGCGCGGCGTGGTGTGCGATACGAGTGCGGCTCAGGCGACCGTGTTCGTATACGATTCGGTCGCGAGCGCGAACCTGCCGGCTGGCTTCCGCGGCACCGCCTACTCGGGTGCGTACGACTCCACGTTCGTATACGCAGACGGCTTCACGCCGACCTCGTCCGGCAGTGGCGCAGCCAAGACAACGTGCACGGGGAACGGCGCGCCGGCAGGGTACCCGAATTCTTCGTATCGCACTGCCTCGGGCTGGCCCGGGGTGGTACCGGCCCGCGGGTCGCTACTGCGCTGGTATGGCGCGCTAGCCTACAGCTTCGGCCCGTCGAATTCGAACAATTGGGATGCCCTGTGGCGCAACGGGGTCGAGCTCGTGACCCCGTTCGAGGTGGGCGCGGTGTTTCGCTACGTGATGGCCAACGGGTCCGTGCAGAACAACGTGGCGGGTGGGCAGCTGCAAAACATCCGACAGATCCGGGTCATGGCCGCCGCGACGGGCGACGGTGTGAACCGCTTTGGTGTACGTCGACCGCTGACCTATGACATCCCGCTACGCAACTGATCCTCGCGTAGCCGATCCAGCGACGCCTGTACTCTGGATCGGGAACAGGAGCAGCATTGTGCAACGTGAGATGACGAGCATGACGGACGCGAACCAGGGACTCGTGCGAGGGTGTGAATCGCTCGGCGAACCCGTGGACCATGCGGGTTTGACACGCATGAGAACCGCGAGTAGGTTTTGGCGTCCCGCCTCATCTCGTCCATGCTTTAACGCTAACGGACGAACATCCTTATGCTGCCTTTCGGCTTAGGACGCCGGAAGTCGACTGTCGGACTCGATGTCGGCAGTGGCTTCCTGAAGGCGTCGGTCATCGACCACAGTAAAGACGTTCCTCAGCTCGAGAAGGTCGCGGTGAGCCCGATCGAGGGTGACGCCATCGTCGATGGCGACATCGTAGACCCCGGGCTCGTAGCGGACGCGATCTCCTCCATGTTCGAGCGCGAGAAGATCGATCAGCGTGATGTCGTCATCGGCGTGGGTGGCCGGGACGTCATCATCAAGCTGATCAAGATGGATCGCATGGATGAGGAGGAGGCTCGCGAGGTGATCCCATGGGAGGCCGAGCAGCACGTACCGTTCGACATGGACAACGTGCAGCTCGACTTCGAGATCACCGATCCCGACGGGGACGGCCTCCAGATGACGGTGCTCCTGGTGGCGGCGAAGCGCGAGCTCATCGAGACGCGCATCTCGCTCCTGCAACAGGCGGGACTCAGCCCCGACAGCGTGGACGTCGAGGCCTTCGCCCTCCACAACGCGCTCGAGGTGAACTATCCCGACGCGATGAAGGGAGTCACCGCGCTGGTCAACCTGGGGCACGACACTACGACCGTGAACGTGCTAGACGAGGGAGTGCCGGTTCTGACGCGTGACCTGAGCTTTGGCACGCGCGGGCTCATCCTCGATCTGCAGCGCGAGCGCTCACTGACCGCGGAGGAGGCCGAGGCTGCTCTCCGTGGTGAGAACGAAGATCACGGGCTCCGCGAATTCCTTGCGGAACGCGCACAAGAGGTCGCGCGCGGCGTCGAGCGGGCGGCCGCATTCCTGGAGACCGACGAGATCGGTCTCGGAGTCGGGAGACTCTACTTGTGCGGCGGTGGTGTCGGGGTTCCTGGGCTCTCGGAGGTGTTGGCCGAGCGGCTGGGGGTCGAGACCCACGTCGCCAGTGCGTTCGAGCGCATCCAGGTGAAGGCGGATGCCGTCGACTACATGGAGCTTCAAGAGATGGCGCCGATGCTCATGCTGTCGGTCGGGTTGGCGCTTCGACAGGCAGCCTAGTCCCCGGCTCTCGAAGGGCGGGGGGATGACAGCTGACGGGATCGAGAGAGCGGATGATTGAAGTCAATCTTCTTCCGGAACGACAAAAGCGGCGTGGCGGTCGGGGAAAGGCCTCCAGCAAGAAGGGCGCGCGGCTGAAGGGTGTCGGCAAAGACCGAGACACCTGGAGCATGGTCCTTGTGGCTGTCGGGGTCCTTATTCCCCTCGGCATGGCGGTCCTGTGGTGGGGCCAGCGGTCCGTTGCGAGCGAGCTCGAAGCGCGGCTCGAGGTGGCGACCGCCGACTCCGCTCGCCTCGCCGATCTCCGGGCGGTAAGCGACAGCCTGTCCGCACGGAGACAGCTCATCCGCGAGCGAGTCGCGCTCGTGGAACAGCTGGATCGCAACCGATTCGTGTGGCCACACATGCTGGATGAGATCAGCCGAGCGCTGCCTCAACTCGCCTGGCTCACGAACCTGCGACAAATCTCGCCGCTGCCCTCCGCGACAGTCCAGATACAGGGCTTGGCGGCCAATCCACTGGCAATCACGGAGTACGTTCGGAATCTGGAGGCATCCACCTTCGTCTCGGAGGTGCGGATCCTGGGCAGCCAGAAGCAAACCCTGGAGGATGACCTGGTCGTCCAGGCCTTCACGCTGACCGCCCGATACGCGCCTCCGATGGACCAGTTCCGAACCGAACCGATCGTCTCGATACAGCGATTCTCGAACGAGGGATCCTGAGTAATGGCTCTATTACCTGACGATCCGAAGAACCAATACCGCTTGCTCGGCATCATCCTGATCGTCGCGCTGGGGGGGCTGTACTTCCTCTACTTCCACCGGCCGAAGGGTGAAGATCTCTTCGACCTCGAGGCGCGCGTCGAGCAGATCGAGCAACAGAACGAGCTCGCGGAAGCACGGATGGAGAACCTCGACGCCGTGCGGCAAGAGCTGGAGCTCGGTGAGCGGCAATTCGCCATGCTGGAACGCCTGGTCCCCGCCGAGGGTGAGGTGCCGGCGATCTACGAGGCGATCGCGTCCGAGAGTCAGTCGCTCGGTCTGGAGTTGATCAGCGTGACACCCGCGCAGCCAAGTGCGGACACGACTGGCTACTTCATGCATCAGAATTGGCAGATGGAGGTCGAAGGCGAGTACCACGATGTCGGGGAGTTCCTGGCACGCGTCGCTTCCTTCAGCCGCATAGTCCGGCCTGATATCCAGGAGGTAAGGCCGACCCGCGAGACGAATTCCGGTCGACAGCTCGTGTCCGCCAGGTTCGCGCTGGAGACGTTCGTGCTCCCGCCGGACGCGGGGCGTGAGGGGGAAATGGATGGCAACTAGGTCCATGATGTTGGGGGGGTGGGCTTGCCGCGCCGTCGGTGTCTTCGGCGTCGCCTTGGCCCTGGCGCTGCCAGCCGAGCCCGTTTCGGCGCAGGCGCCTGCGGAGTCAGGCCGTGTCTACGAGCGGGAGATCTTCGATTACCCGTCTCTCGGCCGTCGGAACCCATTCCACGCGTTGAACAAGGGTGAGCAGATAGGTCCGCGATTCGATGACCTGACGCTCGCCGGGGTGCTGTACAACCCCGCCGTGGGGAGCGTGGCGACGCTGACGGATGAGAAGACGGGGAAGAGGTATCGCGCTCGCGAAGGTGATAGGCTCGGTGAGATTCGGATCGCGGCTATCCGCGCGAAGGAAGTGGATTTCGTGATCACGAGTTTCGGCATCAGCCGACGTGAGACCCTTCGGGTCGACAGAGACGAGGAGATTGAAGGATGATGGCTCGGTCCATCTTGGCCTTTATGGTGGCGGCGTGGTTCGGTGGGGGGTCTTCTGACGTCCGAGAGGTCCAGATTACGCCAGCCGGTGCACAGACGGAGATCACGGTATTCGTCCAGGGCGCCCAATCGGTGCAGCACTTCATGCTCGCCGAGCCGGCGCGGCTGATCCTCGATGTCGAGGGGGCTCAGCACGCGCTGCCCAGACGGATCTACGAGGCGATCGGTCGCGGTGGGGTGACCCGGATGCGATCGAGCCAGTTCCGACCGGACGTCGTGCGGCTCGTGTTCGACCTCACACGCGAGCTGGAATACGCGGTGGAGCAAACGGACGGTGCGGTCTCGGTGCGCTTCGAGAACCCGGGTGAGGCGTTCAGTCGCTGGTCGACGTCGGTCGGTGACACGGCGCCGCCTGCGGAAGCGGCGCCCGCTGCCCGCACGCCGATGGCGTTTGCCGTCCAGGAGACGCAACCGCGGATCAGTGTCATGTACGACAGCGCGAGCATCCTGGATGTCATCGCGGGCTTCTCGGAGTTCGCGGGTATCTCGATCGTGCCGAACGGCGACGCGGCGAGCGTGACGGTCCGTGGGATCGACATCAAGAACCAGCCGTGGGACGTCGCTTTGAGCGCGATCCTCTCCGCCCAGAACCTGGGGTGGAAGACGACCGCGAGCGGGATCATCGTTGTCGACAAGCTCGAGAACCTGAAGGCTCGGGACGAGCTGCTCAGCGAGACGCGCGTAATGCGCATCAACTACGCGAGCGCCGACTCGGTGGCTGCTACGCTCGAGAGACTCGTGACCCCGGATCGCGGCCAGGTAGTCGCCTACGCAGGCACGAACTCCGTGATCGTGACGGATGCTCCTTCGGTGGTCGCGCGCATGGATACGCTCGTGCGTGCTCTGGACAAGCGCACGCCGCAGGTGGCGATCGAGGCGAAGATCGTCTTCGTGGACCGCACCGATGTGCAGGAGCTCGGGATCGTCTACGACCTGAAGGAGCGTGATAGGGGCTTCGTGGAGCAGGGGATCAACGATGTGATCAACGTGCCGGATCCGAACTCGCCCCCGCAGCTGGTCGACACGGATGGCGACGGGATTCCGGACCAGGCGTTCTTCAAGAGGACGAACGAGACGCTCGTGAACCTGGGTGGGGACGCGATCGCGGCACTGGCGAACGCAAATGACCGCCTGGCCTCGCCCGCCCTCCAGATCCTGACCGCGGTGGCTTTCGGTGAATACTCGCTGTTCTCGTTCATCGAAGCCCTCGAGTCACATCAGCTCTCGGACGTCCAGGCGGCTCCCTCGATCCAGGTGGTGGACAACCACCGCGCCCGGATCCAGGTGGGTGAGCGGACCCCGATCCGCGTGCTCGAGAGAGGTGCGCAGACGGAAGAGGCGACGATCAACGTCCAGTTCGAGGACACGGGGATCATCCTCGAGGTGACGCCCCATATCACGAACAACAACCAGATACTGCTCGACCTGTCGGCCGAGCGCTCGGGTCTGCAGGTCGGGTTGGCGGACGTGGGCTTCATCTTCGAGAAGCAAATCGGGCAGACCCGACTGCTGCTCGACGATGGCGAGACGGCGGTGATCGGAGGGCTCACGCTGAGCGAGGTCACGCGCAGCGAGAGCGGGATTCCGGGGCTGATGAACATCCCGCTCGTCGGGGCTCTGTTCCGGACGACGAAAGAGAACGAGATCAAGCAGGATCTCATTATCCTCGTGACACCGCACATCGTCTTCCCGCGCGGGGCGGACGACGCACGGTAGCGTTCCGAGAGGACGCTTGTTATCGAGCGAGTCCTCCTTCACTATTGAGGCCCGGCCGTAGCGCCGGGCCTTTTTTTTTGCCACCCGGTCGTGGACACCGGGTGGCGCGATCGCTGCCCGACACGCTCAACAGCCTTCGAAATGCTGACAACCGTTCGCTTCACGACCGCCGGAGAGTCACACGGGAAAGGCCTAGTGGTCATCCTCGAGGGGATCCCGGCGGGGCTTCCCCTCGAGCCCGGATTCATCGCCGTTCACCTCGCGCGGCGACAGGGAGGGCATGGGCGGGGTGGACGCATGAAGATCGAGCAGGATGCCGGCGAGATCCTGAGCGGCGTCCGGCTCGGCGAGACGCTCGGCTCCCCGATCTCCGTGTGGATCCGCAATCGCGACTTCCAGAACTGGGAGACCGCGATGGCGATCGAGACGCCCGTCGCGGTCTCCGACGAAGAGCTTCGCCGGGTGACGCTTCCGCGGCCCGGCCACGCCGATCTGGTCGGCATGCTCAAGTACGACCGGTCCGATGCGCGGGACGTTCTGGAGCGCGCCAGCGCCAGGGAGACCGCCGTGCGCGTGGCGGCGGGGGCCGTGGCCCGGCGGCTCCTGCAGGAGTTCGGGATCCGCGTCGACAGTCATGTCGTGCGGTTGGGTGGGGTCGAAGCGCGCGTCCCCGACCCCCTTCCGGAGGATCTCAACGAGACAGCCGATCGATCCCCTGTCCGTTGCCTCGATCCTGAAGCCAGCGAGGCCATGGTGGCCGCGATCGATGCCGCGGGTCGCGCGGGGGACTCACTCGGTGGTGTGTTCGAGGTGGTCGCCCGAGGTGTGCCGCTGGGGTTGGGGAGCCACGTGTCGTGGGACCGCCGGCTCGGTGCGCGCGTCGCGAGCGCCCTGATGTCGATCCACGCGATGAAGGGGGTCGAGATCGGGATGGGCTTCGCCGCCGCGGAGTCGCGCGGGTCGGATGTCCATGACGAGATCGAGGCGGAGCCGGGCCGCACCCTTACAGGCGGATACAGACGCCGCCGAAACAACGCTGGTGGACTCGAAGGCGGGATCTCGACGGGTGAGCCACTCATCGCGCGGGTCGCGATGAAGCCGCTCAGCTCGCTGCGCCGCCCGCTGGACAGCGTAGATGTCGAGACCGGCGAGCCAGCCAAAGCGATTCGGGAGCGAAGCGATGTATGCGCCGTCCCCGCCGCCGGCATCGTAGGAGAGGCTATGCTCTCGCTGGTTCTGGCGGATGCGCTGCGCGAGAAGTTCGGCGCCGACTCATTGGAGGAAATGCGCGAGAATTACGAGGCCTATCTACGCCGTATCAACCGTCGTTCGTTCGGCGCTGGCGATGGCCCAGAGTGACCGGAGATGGCAGGGCGGTGGCTGATCGTTGGCCGTCTTGCATCCTCCTCGTCGGTCTGAGTGGCTCCGGGAAGAGCACCGCGGGCCGTGAGCTGGCCGAACGAATAGGCTATCGATTCGTGGACCTGGACAACGAGATCGAGGCCATTGCGGGCCAGAGCGTGCCGGAGATCTTCCAGGCGCTCGGTGAGTCGGGCTTCCGGCGTCTGGAGGCCGAGGCGACCGAGGCCATTCGCGGCCGGCGGGGGCTCGTGGTGGCGACGGGAGGTGGGTGGATGGCCCGCCAGGACATCGAAACGGCATGGTCGGATAGCGTGCGCGTGTGGCTCCACGTTCGGCCCGAGACGGCGGCCCGCCGGCTCGACCGGCGGCTGGAGGCCCGTCCCCTGCTCGAGCCGGGGGCGCCGGAGGCCTCACTGGGCCGCCTGCTGGATGCCCGACGCGCGGCCTACGCGGACGCGGAGTGTGAAGTGGATACGGAAGATCGCTCGGCCCCCGAGGTCGTAGATGAGATACTGAAACAATTACGGGGCTATCGTCTAACAGGGAGTGCCGAAGGGACCAACACGTTGGGGGAGCGCGCGTGAAGCACCTGGTTATCGTCGAGTCACCAGCCAAAGCGAGGACCCTGGAGGGGTACCTGGGGGAAGGGTACACGGTCGAGGCATCGGTGGGGCACGTGCTCGACCTGCCCAAGAGCGGTCTCGGGGTGGACGTCGAGAGCGGTTTCGAACCCGAATACGTGACCATCGAGGGCAAGCAGCCGATCCTCAAGAAGCTGCGCAGCGCGGCCAAGGCTGCCGACCTGATCCTGCTCGCGACCGACCCGGACCGTGAGGGCGAGGCGATCGCATACCATATCGCTCTTCAGCTCGGCTACGAGGGCGGGGGGGATGGCGAGCGCTTCAAGCGCATCACGTTCAACGAGATTACCCGGACCGCCGTGCAGGGCGCGCTCGAGCACCCGACCGTTCTGGATCTGAGGCGGGTCGAGGCGCAACAGGCCCGACGAATCCTGGATCGCCTGGTCGGCTACAAACTGTCACCGCTGCTGTGGAAGAAGATCAACCCTGGCCTGTCCGCCGGGCGCGTCCAGTCGGTGGCCGTCCGGTTGCTTGTCGAGCGAGAGCGGGCCCGCCGCGCGTTTCGATCGGCTGGCTTCTGGGATCTTCGGGCCCAGCTGATCGCCGACGGTCGCCCGTTCACTGCGGATCTGACCCATGTGGGCGAAATACCGCTGGCTACCGGAAAGGACTTCGACGAGCGCACCGGCGAGATCAAGGGTGGCAAGGACGTCCT
>JBDHHV010000123.1:0-10928 GCA_039589195.1 Gemmatimonadota bacterium
CGAGAGAGCCAATCGGCTGACGATCGGTGTGGAAGATGAAGCGACCGCTGCGCGGGCGCGTGGGATCGCGCGGTCACGGGGCATCCCCGAGGCCGCTGTGGAGGTCGTGCTCACCGAGCCGATCGAGCTGGCGGCTACGCTTCAGGATAAGGTGCGACCCGTCGCCGGTGGGCTCCAGATCAATTTCAGCATCTACGCCTGCACGCTAGGGTTCAATGCAACCGCCAACGTGAGTGGCGGTGGCGGCGGTGGCGGTGGCGGCGGCAAGGGTGGCGGGAACGGCAAGGGCAATTCCGGTACGACCGCGACTCCGACGGCCGTCCAAGACGTGTACGTCACGAACTCGCACTGCACGGACAAACAGGGCGGTACGGAAGACACGCAGCACTACCAGCCGCTCGCACCCGACCTGATCGGGACCGAGGTCGCGGACCCGACGTACTCGGGGAACCTGCCCGGGTGTCCACGCGGTCGGAAGTGTCGCTACAGCGACTCCTCGCTCGGCGCGTATGCCGCTGGCGTGAACCACGATCTCGGCAACATCAAGCAGACCGCTCCCGGTTCGCTCACCATCACGGGAGACTACACGATCACCAGCGAGGCCGACCCCGTGTTCGGGGAGATCCTGAACAAGACCGGGCGCACGACCGGCCGCACACAGGGTAACGTGGTCGGGACATGTGTAACCACGAACGTGTCCGGCTCGAACATCACGCAGCTCTGCCAGAGCTTCGTCGCCGCGGGCGTCGGCGGTGGAGACAGTGGATCGCCGGTATTCGCGCTCGCCGGCGGGGACAACGTCACCCTCAAGGGGATCCTGTGGGGCTCGTCTGGCGAAACTCTGTTCGTATTCAGCCCGATGTCGGGGATCGAGCGCGAGCTGGGAGATCTCACGACCCACTAAGCTCGGTTGACAGGATGGCCTCGCGGGGCGGTCTGCGCCCCGCGAGGCATCGGCTCGAGAGAACACGTGTGCATCCTCCCCTGGCACGGCCCGGAGCACCTGGGTTGGCGACACGCTGGCTGGCGCGCTCGATCGGCGCTTTCGTGTTCACCGGCATCGCATATGGCGCGTGTGGCTCACCTCGATCGGGTGGCGATCCCATCGCCGACACCACGACCGCCGCCGCGGAGACCGCGATCGCCTCCGACTCGCTCAGGACCGTGACCGTCGCTGACTCGCTCAGGATCGAGATCGTGGCCCCGTATGAGATCGCGGCCGGCTCGAGGGTTCCCATCACGCTGAAGCTCACGAATGCGACGACTCGACCCATTCGCCTTTACTTGATGGGTCGGGAGATCGCGTTCGACTTCATCGTGACGGGCTCGGATGGGTCGGTCGTGTGGCGTCGGCTGGAGGGACAGGCGGTCCCGGCGATCCTCCGTATCGAGCTCGTCGAGCCTGCGGGCGTCCTGGAGCTCGAGGATGTATGGGATCAACGAACCAACGAGGGCAGGCCCGTCGACCCCGGATCTTACTCGATCCGGGGTCTCATCCCGACAGACGCCGAGCCTCTGACCACGGAGCCGGTCTCGCTGCGGATACACCCGGAGTAGGGCCCGACGGGCTCGAGTCGGGCCGTGGCTTCCGCGGCTGTACAGGTGGACGCGGCCCGACAGGTGGGCCTAGCGGCCCCCCTCTTCCTCCTGTAGCAGCACCCCGGTCGCCAGGTCGAAGAGTCTGATCCACCGCACGCTCGGCCGGGTGGCGTCATACACCCGCACCTCGACGACCTTCTTGTCGCGAGTGGGCCGGTATACCAGCCACTGGCCGGGACCGACTTGCGACTCGAGAACCCGACACGGTCCCGACCTGCCCTGGTGCCCCGGAGGTCGTCCGGGCACCCAGATCCGGCACTGGCCCGGCGGGGGCAGGTGCCCCGGCGGAATCCCCAGCGTCGCGGCAGTGCTCCTGCCCTGTGAAGAGTTTTCCGCGGACCCTGAAGGAATGGTCGCGGTGCGCGGCGACGGACCCGACGAGACGGACACGCCCCCCGCGCAACCAAGCGTGGCGATTGCCACTAGTAACGCGCTTCCCTTGAACCTCATCTCGATCCACCTCCACCCGATCCCGCCCCGCAACCGGCTGCGGAAGGGCACTGCTGCCAAAACTGCATGCCAACCGGCATGGAGTGGAGCGAGAACCATGCCCCGGAAGACTGCCGCTGCTTCGGCTCAGAGCGCGAAGCCGTCAATGGGGCCGTCAGGGATTGAGGCGGCGAATCCCCCACCCGTCCGATGACCGGGTGTACAGGAGCCGGTCGTGTAGCCGGTTGAGCCTCCCCTGCCAGAACTCGATGCGATCGGGCTGGATGCGATAGCCGCCCCAGAAGGGGGGGAGCGGAACCTCCCCTCCGCGGAACTTCACCTTGTGCTCCTCGAAATTCCGCTCCAGCTCCTCACGGTTGGGCAGCTCGCGGCTCTGCTCCGACGCCCAGGCCCCGAGTTGGCTTCCGCGGGCTCGAGTGTGGAAGTAGGCTTCCGACTCCTCGGGCGTGATCCGCTCGACTCCCCCCTCCACGCGCACCTGACGCTCGAGTATGGGCCAGTGGAAGCACAGCGCGGCCCGTGGATTCTGCTCGAGCTCGCTCCCCTTCCGGCTCTCGTAGTTCGTGTAGAACACGAACCCCCGCTCATCGACGCCCTTGAGCAGCATCATGCGCACGGAGGGAGCCCCGTCTGCGGTCGCGGTGGCGATGGCCACCCGCTCGGGGAGGAAGATGCCGGCGTCGCGCGCCTCGTCGAACCACGTGCGGAACATCGCGATCGGGTCTTCGCCTGCGGTGAGTGGCGAGATTCCCCTGGTGACGCCTCGTCCGAGGGTCAGGATCGCCCGGAGATTGGATCGCAGCGGTGACATGTGCCGTGGCTTCGTCGTGGGTCTCGGTTACGGGACCAGCTGCTTGACCAGGATGCGCGTCGAGCCGCCCAGCCGGTCGTTCAGCCCGGCGATCGTCGTCGCGAGGAGCGCGTTGAAGTCGACGATCGTCTGCGAAGTCTCGTCGCGCAGCTCAGCCAGCCGGACCATCTCCCCTTCGGTCGGCGGCGACGGCGGCCCACCCACCGATCCGCGCAGCGAGCTCAGCTCCTCTCTCAGACGAGGAACCTGTCGATAGCCCAAGCCGGGGACCGGGTAGGTCAGCCGATCCTCGAACGCGGTGATCTCCTCGAGGGCGCCGTCGGCCGCGGAGAGGGCGTCCTCGGAGTCCGGCACGGCATCGGGGTTCGCCTTCACGGCCTCCTTCAGGTTGCGGACTTGTTCGTCGAGGCTGCGCGTGCCGTCGATCAGCCCGTTCACCTGCGAGATGAGATCACGGAGCTCAAGCGACGAGGTCAGCTGCGCCGCGTAGTCATCCATCGCGATCTGGATGCGTGGATCCGCCTGCACGCGCAACGTCGTGCTGTGCTCCACGTCGCCGACGGCGAGCGTCACCGTGTAGTCCCCCGGGACGGCCATCGGGCCACCCCCGCCGCCGAAGAAGCCACCACCGCCACCACCGCCCCCTCCGGCGCTCGCCAATGGCGTGGAGCCCTCGTGTCTCAGGTTCCAGACGGTCCGGTTCAGACCCTCGCTGCTACTCGGCTTCAGCTCACGCACGAGCTCGCCATCGCGATCCGATATCGTGATGACCACCGTGTCCTCGGGCGCCTCCCGCAGGTAGTAGTCGATGTAGGCGCCGTAGTCGGGGTTGGGCGCGCGGTACGTGCGCTGCCCCATGGACGCATCCCGGCTCCCCATCTGCCAGCGCGTCGCCGGGCGTGGGTCGAACAGGCGCACGTCCTCCGGCAACGCGTCGGCGATGCCCTGGAGTCCGCCGGCATCGTCGAGCACCCAGGCACCACGGCCATGCGTGCCGATGATGATGTCGTTCTCTCGCGGGTGGACCTGGATGTCACGCACCGAGACGGGCGGGAGGTTGTTGCGGATCGAGGTCCAGGAGGCCCCGCCATCCCAGGACGCGAACAGGCCTCGGTCCATCCCTATGTACAGCAGATCCGGGTTCCGTGGATCCTCGCGGATCACCTTCACGTAGTCGTCTTGTGGCAGACCAGCGCTGACGTCCGTCCAACTCTCCCCGCAGTCCGCCGTCATGTACGCGTGCGGCGTGAAGTCATCCAGCCGGTGGTTGTCGACCGCGACGTAGGCGGTGCAGGCGTCATGGTGGGAGGCGTCGATCTTGGCGATCCAGGTCTCGGCCGGGAGCCCGGGGACGTTGCCCGTGACGTCGGACCACGAACCGCCACCATCGCGAGTGATCTGGATGTTCCCGTCGTCGGTACCGGCCCAGATGATCCCCGCCTGCACGGGCGACTCCGCGATCGTGAGGATCGTGGTGTGGAACTCGGCGGCCGTGTTGTCCTGATAAATCTCGCCCCCGCTCGTGAGCTGCTTCACGGTGTCCGCGCTGGTCAGATCCGGACTGATCTCCTCCCACGAGTGCCCGTAGTCCGTCGACTTGAAGACGACGTTACCACCGATGTAGACGGTCCTCGAGTCGTGTGGCGAGATGTGGATCGGCGCATCCCAGTTGAACCTGTACTTATGCCCGAGCATCGCGTCGCCCGCGGAGCCGATCTTGTTCGGGTACGGGTGGATCCGCCGTGTGCCTCCCGACCGCATGTCTGTGAGCATGAACACGCCGCCCTGCAGGTTCGAGTAGATGAGATGGGGCTCATCCGGAATCGGCACCACGTAGAATCCGTCTCCTCCGCTCACCCGAACCCATTCATCCTTGAGGATGCCCGCGTTGTTCGTCGTGCGGTGCGGACCGCACCAGCCCCCGTTGTCCTGAAGACCGCCACACACGTGGTAAGGCTGCTGGAGGTCGTAGAAGATCTGGTAGAATTGAGACAGCTCGACGTTGTTGATGATGTCCCAATTCTCGCCCGCGTCGTACGAGACCTGGTAGCCGCCATCGCTGCCGCTGAGCACGCGACGCGAGTCTTCGGGGTCGATCCACATCGCCTGGTGGTCGCCGTGGACGCCGCCGGCGATCCGATCGAACTCGTTGCCTCCGTCGATCGACTTGAACAACCCGCCGGAGAGCGAATAGACCACGTTCGGGTTGTTGGGATCGACCCGGATGTCCGAGTAGTAGAAGGGGCGGAAGTTGATGCGAGCGTCATCGTGCACCATCTCCCAGCTCTCACCCGCATCCTCGGAGCGGAAGAGCGTCCCTTCATCGACGGCTTCGGTGACCACGTACACGACGTTGGGGTCGCTCTGCGAGACCTGGATGCCGATACGGGCCATCGGACCGTGGGGAAGACCGCGACTCAACTTGCGCCAGGTGTCGCCGCCGTCGGTCGACTTGTAGACCGCCGTCTCGCGTCCACCATCATCGAAGCGCCACGGACGACGGCGGTGGGTCCACATGCCCGCGTACAGGACGCGCGGGTTGGAGAGATCCATGTCGAGGTCCGAGCACCCCGTGTCCTCGTCCCGATACAGGACCTTGTCCCAGCTCGTGCCCCCGTCGGTCGTGCGGAAGACCCCACGCTCCTCGTTCGGCCCCCACTCGTGTCCGAGCGCACATACGTACGCGACGTCCGGATCGTCCGGGTGAACCACCACCCGCTTGATCCGCTCCGTGTCGTCGAGTCCCAGGTGCGTCCACGTATCGCCGCCGTCCGTGGAGCGGTACACGCCGTTCCCGTACGAGACGCTGTTCCGCGGGTCCCCTTCCCCGCTCCCGAGCCACAGCACGTTGTGGTCGGAGGGAGCCAGCGCGAGCGCACCCACGGAAAGAACGGCCTGGTCGTGAAACTGCGCCTCGAAGGTCACGCCCGCGTTGGTCGTCTTGAAGACGCCGCCGTCGGCGCCACCTACCCAAAACGTGAGCGGGTCGCCGGGCACACCCAGGATGGCCGACACGCGCCCACCCATGTTGGCCGGCCCGATCGGCCTCCACTCGAGAGAGCTGATCGCCTCGGCGATCGCGTCCCCGTTCGAGCCGTTCTGCGCATCGGCGGGGACGGCCGTCGCGATCGCGACCAGGGTGGCGAGCAGGAGAGCGCGGGACCAGCGTGAAAGGAGAGCGCCGGGAGAGGCCGTGGCGATGCTCATCTGGGACTCCGTGGGTTCAGGTCGTCGCCTGGGGTGGACCACGGGCCAATCTCGCGAGCGAGTGGTGAGGTGAACAAGGTCCCCGGAGCATCCCGGCCGTAGACCCTCAGGCAGCCCGCCGTGCCGTGGCCCGGTAGCGCCGCAGGATGCCCTCGGCGATACGCTCTGCGTTCGCCAGGATCGTCAGGCTGGTGCTCACCGCGATCGAGCCCGGGATCGCCGCGCCATCCGTCACATACAGACCGGGGAGGTCGAACGCTTCTCCCGTGACGTCGACGACTCCGAGGCTCTTGCTGTCAGCCATCGGACACGACCCCACCTGATGGGCCGTGGAGAAGAAGATATCCTCACGAGGCATCCCTTTTCCGTCCACGAATTCGAGATCGAGCGGGCGGCAACCGTTCCTGATGAGGATGGACTGAAGGAGCTCCTTCGTCCGCGTGTGGTAGGCTCGCAGACCCGGCGTCAGCTCGAGGCTGAGCCGAGGCCGTCCGTCATCCAGCTCGAGCCGGGCGGATGGTGGGGTCAGTCCGAGCGCGAACAGAACGATGACCCGGCGCCGGAGCTGCTTCATCAGCTCCATGTGGGCGGCACCGAAATGGGACGGAGTCGGGCCCTCTCCGGACAGCCGAAAGCGTGCGGCCGCGATCGCCTGGAGCGGCAGCGGCTTGGCCGTCGAGACCGTCACCCCGTGTGATTCCATGAATTCGTAGCTGATCATGCCTGGCTGGGATTGGCCCGTGAACATGTCTCCGTCGGGCCACTCGTCGCTGAGCAGACCCACCGCCTTGACCCCCCCGTTGAAGGCAAGACGTCGACCCAGCGCCCGGCTGAGGCCGGGCAGCCGGTCTCGGGAACCCTCCAGCAACAACCCCGTGCCCACCGTGCCTGCGCCGAGCAGGAGCAGCCGGCACCGGTATCGGACGTTTTCGCCGGTCTCGAGGTTCCTGGCGCGGACTTCGTACCGATACGGAATGTCCGCGAGCTCACCCTCGCGAGCCGTGCCGAGCACGTCACCCAGCTGCCGGATCGAACGGACCTCGATCCCGGTCAGGAGTCGCGCACCCGCCTCACTGGCCCGGGGCAAGTAGTTGAAATGGAGGGATTGCTTCGCCCCGTACAGGCAGCCGTAGGCGCAGAAGCCACTCCCGACGCACCGACCGGGTATGTAGGCGTACCTGGATCGATCGCAGCTGTAACCCAGGTTCTTCATCATCTTGGAGAAGATCAGCCCGTTCTTGGGTATGCGGTCGACCGGGATCTGTTGGACGTGCAGCATCCGCTCGGCCATTTCGAAATATGGGTCGAGGGTCGCGCGATCGATTCCCGCCGGCCACACCCTTCTCCCCCATTCGTCCTCTTGCTCGAAGGCCGGACTCGGGGCGCGCAGGGAGATCATCTCGTAGAAGCCGGACCCGCCCCCGAGACCTTCGATGAAGGACATGCTGATGTTGTCGCCCTCCGTACTCTTGAAGTAGTTGAGGAAGTAGGCGGGGTCCTGGGTCTGCTTGAAGTCGCCGGGCGCATCGATATTCGGCCCCTTCTCCAGGATCGTGACGCCGAACCCCGCTTCGCTCAGTCGAAGCGCGGGCGCCGCGGCGCCGAACCCGCTCCCGATGACCAGGACGTCCGTCTTCTTGGCGCTCATCGTGGGACTCTCCCTTCTCGAGCTACGGCTACGGCGGACCGGCTCATGCGTGACAGCCGTTCTCCGTCGCGGCGCTGGTCAGGTAGGTGTGGGGATCGGGATACGTCAGCTCTTCGAGGCGGCGGAGACGATACCTCCCGTCGAAGTCGATCAGGGGGCAGCCTGCCTCGTCATCGTAGATTCCCGCGAAGAAGGCGATCTGGGTGAGGAAGATGGCGCCCGAGTAGAGCTTGCAGGTGGTTCGATCCGCTGAGAGGGCGTCGTTCACGACTCGCTCCCGCTCCGCGAGCCCCAAGTCCTCGAAGACCTTCGTCCCGTACAGCCGCCGCGACCGGTCGGAAAGGTCCGCGGCGAGATAATTCCGGTATTCGGCGATCTCGTACCGTTCGTCGCGGAGGGCGCGCGCCAGCTCGTGCGGGTCCTGATCGCTACCTGGCAGAATGGTCTCTGCCAGTGCGGCGAGCGTCCGATCGACGAGTGAGGCGTCATCGTCGAAACGCCGGGGATACGCGTGGAACACGATCTTGAGCGGCGTGCACCCGGCGGCGAGGCCCACTCCGAGGCCGGCACCGAGCAAGCCGACACGTCTCAAGGCCTGTCTTCTCGTGATGGTCTCCACTTGATGCCTCCCTCGTCAGAGGCGGTCTCGTCGACCGCGCTTCCAACATCGCGAGGGCCGATCAAGTGCGGGTAAAGCGGGGTAACCTTATGACCTATGGGGGGTTGAGCTGGTTGGGGGCGATAGAATCAGGGGGTGAGGTCTGCAGTCGCGGGGAGCGACTTTCAGCTCGCGGCGGCCGCCTCCTGGATGCGTCGCCGCTGACCCGGGGTCAGCATATCGTCTGCGACCACCCGCTGCACGATCCTGGCGATGAACGCGTATCCACGAGGCTCCGAGCATAGCCATCGCTGCCATTCGAGCTCGTCCAGCCCGGCGTTGACCTCGGGCTCCGGCAACTCGGTGGCCCGCGTCAGCGCCATCGCGTCGACGCGCTCGCCCAGGACCGACGCCGCCGCGAGCACCTGTTGGGCCTCTGGCGAGAGCCTGCGAAAACCCACGCGAATCGAGGAGACGACCGCGTCCGGGAGGTCGCCGGGCATGGTCTGATCGAGCGTCATGGCCGTCTGCGGCCACGCCGAGAGCGTGTCATCCAGCTCGAGACCGAGCCTTACCGCGTTGACGAGCTCGACGGCCAACAGCGGGAGACCGGCGGAATCGGCCTCTATGCGGCGAGTAAGCCGATCCAGCTCCTCGTCTCCGTACTCGGGCATCGCGATCGCCGTCAGCCGACGGAGGTCGCCGGCCTCCAGCGGCTGGACAGAGAGCGAGGCGCCGAGCAGATCCGGACCGGCTCGATCGCGCAACTCGTCCACCAGTTCCCGGCCGGAGGGGCCGGAGACTGCCAGGAACAATGTGAACGGAAGCGCGCTCAGGTCGCGTAACAGCCCCGCCAGGACCTTGCGCGACTCGACGTCCAGCCACTCGGCGTCGTCCACGAACAGGAAGACGGGTTGCTCCTCGGCTGCGGGCCTGAGGATCTCGCTCGCCGCGCGTGCGAGGGGCATCGGCTGTACACCCTGGATCTCGTCGGCGAAGCGCTCGGCCCAATCCGGCAACTCGGCCGCGATGGAAGCCAGCGCGTGCGAGGGCGCTGCCAGGAGGCCGGGAGCCTCCACGAGCCCACCTCGGCACAACCCGATCACGCCGGCCAGCGGCACCTCGGCATCCACCGGCACGGCGCGGATGCCGACCACGGTTCCGCCGTCGAGGCGTGCGCGCGCGGCGACCTCCTCCGCCAGCCGCGTCTTGCCGATCCCCGGATCTCCCTCGACGGCGAGCAACGCCGCCCTCCCCTCGTGCACACACTTCGTCCAGGCCTCCAGGAGCTCCGCCAACTCGGCCTCGCGACCTACCACCGGGGGCCGACGCGCCGTGCGTTCCTCCTCGGTCAGCACGTCGGGGAGACGCCAGGTGCGTTCGCGGCGGACCCGGTCCGCGAGGCGCATGGTGTCCGGCTCCGGCTCGACAGCGAGCACGTCCTGGAGGCGCGCCGCGAACACGGCATAGATCTCGAGCGCGGCCGCGCGCTCTCCGGTGAGGGCCGCCGCCCGCATGCTCGTCCGGGTCGCGGCGTTCGACAGCGGATCCAGAGCCAGGGCCTCGCCCGCCGCCCGGGTCGCTCCCACGATGTCCCCGCGGGCGAGACAGTGTTCGGCGTACATCGCCAGCACATGGACCGAATGGCGATGCCACAGCTGGCGCTCGGTCGTGAGCCAATCCTCGAACGGCGAGGCGTCGGGGATCCCGAACCCATCCATGAACGACCCGGCGACGAGGCCGGCCGCGATCTCCCAGTGCTCGTGCCCCAGGCTCTGCTCGAGCTGGTCCGTATCGAGAAGGACCCCGTCGTCCGAGAGCGTGACCTGCCTGCCCTCCGAATGCACGACATCCTCCCCCGCACACCGACGCAGCACGCGCAGCGACTCGTTCAGCGAGTGGCGCGCGGCCGACTCGGGCTTCTCACCCCACAGCAGGCCGCAAAGGTGCTCACGTGTGCGGGTCCGGTTGGGGGAGCGCGCGAGATAGACGAGGAGAGCGGCGTTCTTGCGCCAGGTCAGCTCCGGCGGGGGCGGCTCGTCGTCGACGGTGACCTGGAGAGGACCGAGCGTTCGACAGCGGATCATCGGCTCGCGTCCAACTAGCGGTCGATGAAGTCGGACATGCTGTCCTCGAGCACCGAGAACCGTGGGTCCCCACGGAGGGGGTCGATGAAGGGAATGACCTTCAGTAGCACCATGAACTCATCGCGCCAATCGTAGGCAACTGCCAGCCATTCGAAGGCGAGATCGGTCTCACCCAAGTGTGCGTAGGCAACGGCCATCCAGAAGGGTGAGACGTAGGCTTGGACCGAGTCGGGCGACGCCGGCAGGCGCTCGAGGATGGCGCGTGCACGATCGGGATCGCCGGCAGCCGCGAACCCATAGGCCAACAACGCATGGTATAGTGGAGCGGGCGGCGAGGCCGCCGCCTGGGCTTCGGCCGCCTCGAGAAGAGTCAGCGCCTCCTCATGCGCACCGGTCACGACCAGAACGGCGATCCGCCAGAAAAGCGCTTCGGTGAACGTCTGGTCCAGCCGGAAAGCCCGCGAGGCCGATTCGAGTGCGCGCTCGAAATCGCCCGCGTAAAAATGGGCGCGGGCCAGACCCGTCGCC